>NZ_JBATKE010000069.1:0-10998 GCF_049669105.1 Eudoraea sp. | reverse complement strand
CATTGGCACCGCCAAATCATTACGGGATCTGGAAGCTGGCCGGGGAACATCTGGCTCGTCTGTTTTATGACAATACACAAGTACCCACTGTATGCCTGAGAATTAATACAACCTATGGAAAAGGACGGGATAAGGGAAAAACTTCAGCACCTACAAATGCCTTAAAGGCTATTGCCATGGGATCAGTTACCGGGAAATTAGTACCTTTTAAAATGCCTTATGACGGAAGGGAGAATTACCATTTTGTTGAAGATGTTGGCGCCCATTTTGCAGAAAGCACCTTACAGGATTTTGACGGTTTTGGTGCATTCAATATAAAAGGAAAAACTATTGCTGTTGAAGAGTTTTTAGACATTGTAACGGAACAGGCAAATAATATGGGAATAGGGCAGTATGCTGAACTTTCGGTGGCTGATGGGGCAACGCCCAATTTGTTTGTTTCCGATTTAAGTCATAAGAAAATTGAAAAGACATTTAATAATTTGCCTTTGACCTCAATTGCCAAAGGGGTTCGGATTTCTCTTGAGGAATTCCAGAATATGGCGCGTAAAGGAGTTTTGAAATATTCAGTAGAAAGCACATGAACACAATAAGAATTGGATTAATTGGAGCAGGTGATATTGCCGATCTGCATGCTGAGGCCATTAATGGGCTTCAGGGTGCGGAGTTAGCCGGACTATGGAACAGAACCTCGAAAAAAGGCAAAATGAAGGCTGCACAATACGGATGCATGGCCTATGAAAATGTTGATGAATTGCTGAATGACCCTAAAATAGATGCGGTTTTTATCCTTACCAACATGGAAACGCATTGTGAATATACCGTAAAGGCAGCCATTGCAGGGAAACATATATTGGTTGAAAAACCGGCCGCATCAAGTATAGCGGAGTTGGAAAAAATGCAAAAAGCTGTACTGGAGGCTGGGGTAAAATGTATGCCGGTACATAATTACATATATGAATCTGGGATATTAAGAACCAAATCCATGATTGAGAATGGTAGCCTTGGAGATATCACCCAATTTTATATGATGTATAATATTCACCATTCAGATGATATCAGGGTACGTTACCCGGGGGTAATCAGGCAGATATTAACACATCATTGTTATACCATGTTGTATCTGGCGGGAAAACCCAAAATCATATCTTGTATGAAGCATACCGTAGACAGCACAATTGCCCCGCAGGAAAATGTGGCCATGGCGAATATTCTAATGGAGAATGGCACACTAAGTCATTTATCGGCAAGTTTTGCAAATGACGACCATGCCGGGGATCCATGGACATGCATAATCAAGGTAATTGGAACAAAAGGAAGTACCAGATACAGCTATCGCGATTGGGTTATTAATGAACGAAAAGGGGCGCATTCTCAGACGTATTACAGCTATCCTGAATCCATTAAAAATACGGCTACACATTTTATTAATAAGGTATTACGATCAGGAGAGGAACCTCTTTCGACATTGGAAGACGCCATAAGTTGTCAGCGAATTATAGAAGCTTGTGAGCGCTCTGAAAAGGAAGGGATTCATATAAAGTATTAATAAAAGAACATTTGAATTTTTGATATATAGTTATTATGAGTACTAAGAAATTAATTGTTATAAGAAGAATATACTTAATGCTCATTATAGCACTTATTCTCACATCCTGTGGCAAAAAAGACAATTCCCTGGTACTGAATAAGGGGAATCATATTGTCCTTATCGGTAATAATCTGGGTTCCCGGATGATGAATTTTGGTCACTTTGAAACAGAGATGCAGTTGCGCTACCCGGATAGTTTACTATTCATTCGTAATATGTGTGATGGAGGTAACACTCCCGGATTCAGGCCCCACTCGGCACGAAATTCACCCTGGGCATTTCCGGGCGCTGAAAAATTTCAAACAGAATTTGCCCAGAAATCAGGAAGTATCGGGCATTATGAAACACCCGATGAATGGCTAGGCAGGCTTAAAGCAGATATTATCATCGCATTTTTTGGCTATAACGAATCCTTTCAGGGTAAGGAAGGTTTGGAGAATTACAAAGCCGAGTTACATGCTTTTATTCAGCATACCAGGAAACAAAAATACAATGGCATCGAACAGCCTCAGTTGGCACTGGTTTCCCCTATCGCATTTGCAAACCTATCTGCCAAAAAAGACGTGCCGGACGGAGTTAGAGAGAATCAGAATTTGTTGTTATATACAGAAGCTATGCGGGAAATAGCCAAAGCAGATAGTATTCTATTTGTAGATGCATTTAATCCAAGTTCGGAATGGTTCAACAAGGAGGCTGAGAATCTTACTTCAGACGGATTTCAATTAAATGATTTGGGCTATCAAAAGTTTGCAAAGTTACTGACTGACCAAATATTTGGAAAAAACAAGAGCAAGGCTGAGGAGAATCGCAATTTGGTACATGAAGCTGTAATGGATAAAAACTGGTACTGGCACAACGATTATAAAATGCCCAATGGTGTTCATGCCTTTGGCAGGCGTTTTGATCCTTTTGGACCCGCTAACTACCCCTTTGAAATAGAAAAAATACGCGAAATGACCGCCATTCGCGATTCCGCAATTTGGGCTGCTGTAAAGGGTAAAAAGACAGATGTAGCAACGGCCGACGCCAAAACTAAAAAACTTCCGCCTGTAAAAACTAATTATGACCCTGGTCAGGGAGATGTTGAGGCAGGTTATTTGTATGGGAAAGATGCGTTAGACAAGATCAAAGTTGCCAAGGGTTATAAATTGGAATTATTTGCTTCTGAAAAGGAATTTGCCGACCTCGCTAATCCTGTACAGCTATCCTTTGATAACCGGGGAAGACTTTGGGTGGGAGTAATGCCCAGCTATCCGCATTACAGACCGGGTGACAGTAAACCTAATGATAAGCTGCTAATTTTAGAAGATACAGATAATGATGGCAAAGCCGATAAGCAAACCACCTTTGCAGATGGACTGCATCTGACAATTGGTTTTGAATTTGCTCCCGAGGGAGTTTACATATCCCAGGGCACCAACCTGGTGTTGTTAAAAGATACGGATGGCGACGACAAGGCAGATGTGAAGGAAATTATTTTAAGCGGATTTGATGACCATGATACACACCATACAACCAGTGCATTCACAGCAGATCCATCAGGAGCTATCTATATGGGAGAAGGTGTATTCTTGCATACTAATGTAGAAACCGCTTATGGTCCCGTTCGGGCTACAAACGGTGGGTTTTATCGCTACAGTCCACAAAGGCATCACCTTGAGCGGACTGCACAATTGCCAATTCCTAACCCATGGGGTATTGCTTTTGATGAATGGGGACAAAATTTCTTTGCGCATACTTCCGGCCCGGATGTTACCTGGATGATGCCCGGAACTATAAAACCGAGATATGGCCAGGCTTCCCCTTTACCTGCAAACCTGATTCAGGAAGAACACCGGGTTAGGCCTACTTCGGGATTGGAATTTATTTCGAGCAGGCATTTTCCTGATGAGGTTCAGGGCGATTTGATTATCAATAACACTATCGGATTCCTGGGAACCAAACAACACACGATGCTAGACGATCCTGAATCAGCTGGATATATCAGCAAACATAGGCTGGATTTGGTAACATCGGACGATACTAATTTCCGGCCGGTGGATATGGAGTTTGCCCCTGATGGGTCATTGTATTTAATAGATTGGCATAACGTGTTGGTTGGACATATGCAGCACAATGCCCGTGATCCTTTAAGGGATCATGTTCACGGCAGGATTTATCGGATTACTTATCCATCCCGGCCTTTGGTGGAGCCGGCGAAGATCGTTGATGCAAGTATTGATGAATTGCTGGATAATTTAAAACTTCCCGAATACCGTTCAAGATATCGTACAAAAAGAGAGTTACGTTCAAGGGATAAATCTGAGGTGATGAATAAGTTAAGGGAATGGGTCAATAGATTGGACAGGAATGATGAAAGATATGAACACCATGTATTGGAAGCCTTATGGGTAAGTTGGGGGTTAAACCAAATTGATGATGCTCTTTTAAGGCAACTTTTAAATGCAGAGGATTACAGAGCCAGGGCTGCTGCTGTGAGGGTTTTGAGATACTCTGGTCATCAAATACCTGACCAGGTGGAACTTTTAATGACTGCAGCTGTTGATGATAATCCACGTGTACGACTGGAGGCCTTTGTGGCGGCTTCATGGTTAGAAAAGGAATCCGGACTGGCCGTACTTGAAGCTGCGGGCCACAAACCTCTGGATGATTGGATGGAGCTTCCCTATGAGGCTGCGATCGCACATTTAAATGACCATAATATGGGACAGGACCCGGAAACAAAAGGTATAAAAACAGATCTTGAAGGAAAAGAGCGCGAACTGTTTGTTAAAGGGGAAGAGATCTACAAAAGAGAAGGATTTTGCATTACATGCCATCAACCGGATGGAAGAGGTTTAAGTGCATCTCAATTTCCACCATTGGCCGGGGTTGAATGGGTTACCGGAAGTGAGGAGCGTCTTATTAAATTAACACTCAAAGGAATTATGGGCCCCATTGATGTAAAAGGGAAAACATATCCCGGGCAGGTTCCTATGACTCCATTTGGCGGTATGCTAAACGATGAAGAAATAGCCTCGGTACTTACATTTGTTAGAAATGCTTTCGGCAATAAAGCGCCCGCCATTTCAGCTGAAAAAGTGAAGGCAGTAAGAGATGATATTAAAGATAAAGAAGGTTTTTACTCAGCGGAAGAGCTTTTAAGGGAACATCCAATGAATTAAATAGCGGCGTCAAATTCAAATATTTTGTCCATTGGCAACCACTTTTCACCAGGTTTAGCGAAGGGTAGAGCCTGTTGATAATTCCACATTAAAACCTCCCAATCCTGCACTCTGTGGTTATCGTCATCCATTTTGGCCTTTTTGTCGAATGAAAAATGATCCTCTACTTCAATAATCATAAATAAACGGTTTCCAACACGATAGATTTCCATGTGGTTAATGCCCGAATTTGAAAGACTTTCCAAAACCTCGGGCCATACATTATTATGATACTCCTCATACTTAGCAATCAGTGCATCGTCATCTTTAAGATCCAATGCCAGACAATGTTTTCTCATATTTTAATTTTGGTTAATACTTTTCTAATTCAGAGCTCTGAATCAAATACCAGAGTATCCAATTCAGAAGCCTGCCAGGGGGTAATTTTACCTTGAGTACGAAATCTTATTCTGCCAACGGTACCATTGGAGATGGCCTCCGCAGAATTCCCCCAGCTATTTCTTATATAGGTAGAAATGGCGGCTATGTCCTCATTCTGCAGTGTTGAAAATGAAGGCATATTGGGTAATATATCCGGAATCCCATATTCCTTGCCATTAACTACAACAGGTCCTTCCATACCATGCAATAAAATCATAGCAAGTTTTTCTTTATCACCGGTAACCCATTCAGAACTTTTTAATGGTGGTGCAAATCTGGCCATACCCTCTCCCTGAGTACCATGGCAATTGGCACAAAGGTTTAAAAAATTCTGTCGTCCCGTAGCCATAACCAACGGATCAACTTCAATTGAATTCTGTTTGCTATCAGGTACTTCAATTGGTTTACCTGGCCAGATGAATAATTTTTGTAAGTTGGCCAACATATTTTCATCTGTCTTTTCCAAGGTTTTTAGGTTTTGGAAAACAGGAGGTGCCTGTGTAAGTTCAATTTTGGCATTGTCTTGCGAGGCTGAACTGTTGAGGATTCCGTTTATAATTGCATTGGTCACCCATTGTGTTTTTTGGGTTCGAGGGGAATTCAATTTATTCAAAATAGGTAGAATTTCTTCTTCTGCACCCTTTGTTGCAACCGCTGCAACCAGCATTTCAATAAATATTTCGCGATTCTGATCATAGGTATACCATTCCTCGTCAGACATCAGGTTGTTGAAAAATGCGGCTTCTCTATTTTCCATACTACTCATAACAACATCACGCGCCACAGGATTCTGATTGTATTCTTTAAGGAATTTCTTTGAAATCTTAAAAGCATATTCCGGTTCCAATAAATCAGATGTCAATACCATTTGCATCTGTAAAATGGGGTCTGCATGATCATAGGCATCTGAAATAAATTGTTGTATTTCTTCAAGAACTTTTGGTTGTTTATCTAATATCCCAACAGAAAGACGCAAGGCGGCCTGGGTTACTTTTGGATCTGCAGCATGCAGGGCAGAGAGATAAGGCTTTGAATTTGTATTTCCTAATCCCTCAAGGGTCCATAAGGCATGAAGTTGTCCTAAAGGATTTTCTGAAGCAAGCATGTTTTCTAATTCAGGAACAATTGACAGGTCACTACTTTCCACCAGTAGGCGTTGGGCCATATCCCTGGTCCAACCATTCGGATGGTTCAATAGTTTAACCAATCCTACTGGTTCTATTTTGGAAAGATCCTCTGCTTTTTCTGTTGTATTTTTTTTGGATGTAATGCGCCATATGCGACCCATATTTATAGGTTTGTCGAGTTTCCGATTTAAGGTTACTTCCCGCAGATAGTCTGTCATATAGGGTCCATGCTGAATTATACCTTTATACATATCCACCACATAGAGTGCCCCATCTGGTCCTGAAGCCAGAGAAATGGGTCGAAATCGCTCATCTGTTGAAGCAAGAAATTCGCGATTCTCATAAACCCCTGAAGCGCTTAACATAAATCCATCTTCAAGTACTGTATTTCTTTTGATCAGGTTACCGGTAGGTTCACAAACAAAGGCATTTCCCATATATGAATCAGGAAGGACATCTCCACGGTAGATTAAAGGGCCACAAGCTGATGCGAATTCCAGTAATTTTCCCTCTTCATCCAGGGTTCCCGGAACATAACCGCGGTTTACCGCCGTATTACTTCTTATAGGATAAATTTTGCGATCGAGTGTCAGTCCATGATCTATACCACTGCTACTTTTATGATGTTTATTTCTTTGGAGCGCATTTGGAGGAACAAGATCTGCATGTAATTGTGACCAGTTATAGTTATAAAATAACCGCCCCGCATTATCATGACAAATGCCCCATTGCCCCCTGAATTCCGTTTCTTCTTTAATCCACTTAGAATTTATCTTCCGGTATCGGCTTTTAGATTTGGCATTGTAATACCAATTATCCATTCCTCTCCAAAGCGCATTGGCAGAATGTTCAGGCATTCCTTGGCCACCGTATGTGGGATCAATTAATGTTTTTGTATCTGCTTTAAAATCCCCATCAGTGTCTTCTGCAAACCAAAGAGGAATATTTTCAGCAACAAGGGCTCCACCATTGACCACCGCAATGGCTCTTGGAAGCACCAGGCTATCCAAAAATATGATGCTCTTGTCCATTTGCCCGTCCCCGTCATTATCAAATAATACGCTCACTCTTCCTACAGGATCTTTTTCCCCGGTACCATCAATATCACGCATAAAACCGATCATTTCTACAACCCACAACCTGCCAGCCTCGTCAAAAGATATTGCCACAGGGTCTTGCACAAGAGGCTCAGCAGCCACCAGTTGAATTTCAAGATCCGGGTCTGCCAGTTCAAAAGACTGAAGGGCCTGTGAAGGTGACAAGGGAGGGGAAGGCTCTTTTTTACAAGCCTGAATAAATATCAGTATCCCAAGGAAGAGTAAGAGCGGGCGGATACGAAAGATTAATTCATTTTCTCTAGACATAGCCCTCTAAAATACGAATTTTATGCTTTCAAAAGTTCTGACAAACATTTGAGAAGCTCTTTAATTATACAATAAATGTGGCTACGTATACCAGTAAAGCTGCAAATGAACCAACGATCAATGTACCAAGAGTATATACTCTATAACCGGTTTTCACATCTATCCCTGAAAATTGTGTAAGGATCCAAAATCCACTATCATTTGCGTGGGAAACTACCATAGCACCTGCGCCTATGGCCGAAACAACCAAAGCCTTGTCTATCTCAGTTTCAAATCCCATGGAAAGCAATAATGGAGCAATGATTGACGCTGTGGTAATTAACGCAACAGTAGAGGATCCTTGAGCGGTTTTAATCGCCGCACATAACATAAACGGTAACCAAATTCCCAGATTGGCTGTGGCGAGCGTATCTGCCAAAGTAGTGGCAATGCCGCTATTCTGTAAGATCGTACCAAAAATTCCTCCGGCACCAGTAATAAGAATTATGTTTGAGGCATCGGTAAGGGCATTCCCAACCCAACCTGTGGTAGATAAAATAGTCTTATCCCACTTTCTGGGAAGCAGAAAAGCGAATAACATACCAATTATCAATGCAATAACCGGAGAACCAATGAAGGAAATTAATTTCATCCACGCGGTCTCTGCCTGGCCTTCAACCAAATTAAATTCGACAAGAGATTTCCCTACAATAAGTAAAATGGGAATTAATATGGGCAAGAACGACTTAAAAGCACTAGGGGCTTGTTTTATTTTTTCCTGAATCTCTTCTTCAGTAATATCCGGATTAGGATCTATATAGTTCCTGGCTCCCATTTTTTTGCAATAAATAACTGCGACCACCAGCGAAAGAAGGCCAATAACTAAACCTACCAACATTACCAAACCCACATCAGCCCCAATAATTCCAGCTGCTGCAATAGGCCCGGGGGTTGGAGGTACCAGAACATGAGTTATCATTAGACCGAGAATCAATGCCGTGGCTGTCCCCACTATAGATAAACCAGCCCTTTTTGAAAGACTTTTATTTAATGGGTTGAGAATAATGAATCCGCTATCCGCAAATACCGGGATAGAGACCACAAAACCAACTAATCCCATAGCCTCATGAACGCGGTTTTTACCTATTATTTTAAGGATTATTTCAGCCAGTTTATAGGCACCTCCTGAATGCTCAAGAAAGGCGCCAATTATTACACCCAGAACAATGACCACGCCTATTTTACCCAGAGTAATCCCGAATCCGTCGTTGATAGATTGTACAATCATATTCAGATCCATACCTGATAGAAGTCCAAAGAAAAGAGCGGCACCCAGCAGGGCTAAAAAAGGATGGACATTTAATTTTGCCGTGAGTAATACAATAATTACCACGCTTAAAAGGAGTAATAAAATAGTTGTCATAAAGTGATTGGTTTAGTGTGCATCCCGTTTTACTACAGAACTTGATTTTCCTACTAAAAAATCAAAATCTGCCCCCAGATGGGCCTGTTGCACGGTTCTAGTATATAGGTTGGTATATCCTCTGTCTGCGGCCGGTTGAGGGGGTGTCCAGGCCGCCTTTCTTTTTTCAAGTTCAGACTGTTCCACCTCCAAATGCAGTTTCCTGTTAGGAACGTCCAAGACAATATAGTCTCCTGTTTGCACCAATCCCAAAACCCCACCAATAGATGATTCTGGTGAAACATGTAACACTACCGTGCCAAAGGCAGTACCACTCATTCGTCCGTCTGAGATGCGTACCATATCTTTTATCCCTTTTTTTAATAGCTTTTCAGGCAAATCCACATTACCTACCTCAGGCATACCGGGATAACCAACAGGTCCGGCCCCTTTAAGGACAATTACACTGTTTTCATCAATATCCAAATCCGGCCTGTCTATATTTGCATGGCAATCCTCAATATTCTCAAATACCACGGCCTTGCCTCTATGTGACATAAGTTCCGGGGTTGCAGCAGAAGGTTTAATCACAGCTCCATCTTCGCATAAATTACCATATAATACGGCAATCCCTGCTTCTTCAATAAAAGGCTGATCAATTGCTGCAATTACTTCAGAATTATAACATTCTGCTTTTTTATTATTTTCCCCAATTGGCTTTCCATTAACTGTTAAGGCATCGTTGTGCAGATGTTCCTTCATTTGATTGATGACAACCGGTAAACCACCGGCATCAAAAAAGTCCTCCATCAGGAATTTACCTGAAGGCATTAGATTTACCAGCAATGGTATTTTACTGCCAAGGGTGTCAAATTCCTTTAAATGAAGAGGAACCCCAATTCTTCCCGCAATAGCTTGCAGGTGAATTATAAAATTAGTGGAACCTCCTACAGCGGCATTTAATTTTATGGCATTTTCAAAGGCCTCACGAGTGAGGATTTTAGACAACTTCAGGTCTTCTTTTACCATTTCAACTATCCGCCTTCCAGATAGTTGTGCTATAACTTTTTTACGGGAGTCTACTGCAGGTATGGCCGCTGCCCCCGGTAAAGTAAGTCCAAGAGCTTCTACCATGCAGGCCATAGTAGAAGCTGTTCCCATAGTCATACAATGCCCTGCACTGCGTGCTGAACAGATCTCAGCTTCTATTTGATCTTCCGCTGTAAACCCCTCATTTTTGATCTTGTCTTTTAAGGTCCATACAAATGTGCCGGATCCTATGCGTTCTCCTTTGTATTTTCCATTTAGCATGGGCCCTCCGGGGACCACTATTGTTGGAAGGTCAACACTGCAGGCTCCCATTACGGTAGATGGTGTGGTCTTGTCGCACCCTGTTAGAAGAACAACTCCATCAAGAGGGTTTGCACGTATGCATTCCTCAGTATCCATACTTGCCAGATTTCTGAAAAGCATTGCTGTGGGTCGCATTAAAATCTCCCCCATACTGGTGACCGGGAATTCAAAAGGGACACCACCAGCTTCAAGAACACCCTTTTTAACGAATTCCGCAAAGTCTCTTAAATGACCATTGCATGGGGTTAATTCGGACCAGGTATTACAAATACCAATTACAGGTCTTCTATTGAAATAATCATTTGGATAACCCTGATTGCGGAGCCATGACCTGTGAATGAATGCTGATTTTGGATCTCCGGGATTAAACCAATCCTCACTTCTCAATCTTTCTTGCTTATCTTTTTCCATTAACTGATACTTATTATGTGGAAACAACTAATATTTTAGATGAACCTTAATCATTTATACGGAAATCAAGGTATCATCTTTAACGCAGTTAACAAAATGGATTGCGCATTTATTTCTATTCTAAGGTCTTTTTTAGTAAATATTTGCAGAGACTGAAAATCTTTTGTTACTTTTAATTAAATGGTTT
>NZ_JBATKE010000068.1:0-174833 GCF_049669105.1 Eudoraea sp. | reverse complement strand
TCTTTATCCACAACTGCTATATCATGTTCTTTTTCTGGTCTGTAAAGATTGAAATTAAGATGATCAACAACTATTTTCTTAACATCTATTTGTTTTTTGGTAAAATAACTAAGGAAAGTCCAACCGGAAAAAGTAACTTTCGAAACTGATATGGCTTTTAAAGCGCGTTCTTCTGTAGCACCATTTACTAAGCTGTCAAGAAATTCCTCCTTAGGATTGATATTTAAGCCTTCAATACTAATCTGACCTAGAAAAATATTTATGTCAAAATCTTCTACAGTAAGGATGTAATTTTTTTCCTCATTAATTTTAGTAATTTCCAGGTTGAGGTAACGGCCGGCAATAGATTCAAGGATTACATTAGTAAAAACAACCAACAATGCTCCCAAAAAAAGTATGACCAAACCAATACGAAGTGTTCTTTTTTTTGTCATCTACTATAATTGGTATAAAATGTACTAAAAAAATGTATAATTCCTGACAAACTGATTTTATTATTTAGTCAATTTTATGTCTACTTCGTTAATTCTACATAAGGATTAAAAAAAGCTTGTTAGAATTTAACAAGCTTTTTTACAGTGTAAGTATTTTAACGAAAGCCGCTCAATCAACTTTTTTAAATCCTCCTTCTTTGAAACGAAATCTTGCCATAATTCCCCAATTATTGGTATAAAAATCAAAATCGTTGGTAACCGCAAAACCAGGTCTCCAGTCAAATCCGATGGTCAAGGGAAATTTAAAGGAATACTCTACTCCGAAATTTCCGGCAATATTAAAATCAAAATCGTTTTCGAAGAAAAATTCAGGACCGACACCGGGGTAGAATTTTAGTCCTGATGGTCCGTCAGTAAGCGCAAACATCCAGTCAAAATAAGTGCCTATACCAAAATTTTCCAAATATACAGTAGGGTGAAGTCTTGGTGAGATCCCGAGTGGTATGGTAGCATCTATCCCGGTATTTTCACCAAATCGAACACCGGCTTCAATATTTGTTTGACTATAAGAAGTTGCGCTAAATGCTAAACATAATAGTAGCAAAGCATATATATTTTTTAGCTTTTTCATTGATTTATGTTTTTAGTTAAAAATCCAATTTAATTAGTGTTAAAATTAGTCTAAAAAGGACAATATCTAAAGAAAAATAAGGAAAGTTTGAACTTTTTATACTCTCGGTTTAAGCAGTACATAATGATGCTTTAATTCATATTAACTTAACAGTTCTACATACTTTATTTGAAAGTATTGACATTTTTAAACTGGAAAAAAGATGCTAAATTCATAGAAACATAAAAGGGGCAGACAAGCTGCCTCAAATGTGCAAATTACATTTGAGAACGAGGAAATTAATGGTTGATATAATTCTGTAATTCTGCAATTTTCTCCGGAGAATTAAAAGCTCCTCCGTAAAATGAGGTAACGGTAGCCGATGTATTATCTTTAATCCCTCTCGAGGAAACACATAAATGTTTTGCGTCAATAATTACTGCCACATCCTGGGTATTAAGTGTGGTTTGCAATTCCACTGCTATTTGGTTGGTTAGTCGCTCCTGTACCTGTGGCCTCTTGGCAAAATATTGCACTATACGGTTTAATTTTGAGAGGCCAATGACCTTCCCTGAAGATATATAAGCCACATGTGCTTTGCCAATAATAGGCACAAAATGATGTTCGCAATTGGAGTAGAAGGTAATATCTTTTTCTACCAGCATCTGATTGTACTGGTACTTATTATCAAATAGGGCCACTTTGGGTTTGTTTTGTGGATTTAACCCGGAAAAGATTTCATCTATATACATTTTAGCCACACGTTTGGGAGTACCTCTAAGTGAATCATCACTCAGGTCCAAGCCCATAACATCCATAATTTGAGCAAATAATTGTGCAATACGTTCCTTTTTTGTTTCATCACTGATTGCAAAGGCGTTTGGCTTCATAGGAGTTTCTAATCCGGTGAAGAGGTGATCATCACCTATTTCTTCATGTGTATACCCGTTTAATAATTCTTCTGATTCAATTAGTGTATTTAATAGCATATCCTGATCTTTCATATGGTAGTATTATTAAGTAATTTCATTATCTGTTTTTAAGCAAATTTTTAGTTCTAAACGGGGGATTTATTTTTTAGAAACTCATTTACTTCAGTAAGGGTAAAGATAAAATTAATGTTTAAGAAAGAATGTTAAAGAATAAACAAAAAAATATCTCTAATAGAAGAGGGAGGGAGTAGTGGTAATAGAATATGAGATCTTAACAATAAATTACTGGATTAATAAGTTAGAATGTTTAAAAAAAAAGCATAAAAAATGAACGTTTATTACTTTTGTGCTACTCGTACAACAGTATCAAGGAATTGTTGTTTTTTCAAAAAACCCATGCTATTTTCGGAATCTTTAAAAAAAAACTCAAAAGCAATTACTTCAGGAGAAATATCGAAAATTGATGGAACACGTACATCGCCTGTCAAAATCGAAACGTAAGTTGAGTGATGACAAGGTTTTCGAGGCAGAAGAAGTTATGAAGGAAATAGAGAAGCTATTAGGATAATTTTATGCTTCTTTTATTAATGCTGCCAAATTAATCATATTTAGCTCGCTGAATGTATCACAGAACAAATAGGACCACTATCTTTTTCTTTTTAGCTTTTTAAAAAGGTATTTATTCAATATAAAGATATAATATCATCAACCCTCATCGGTTCAAGATAAATTCGCTTTGAGTTCCTCTGGAGATGTTCTGAAATAAAATTTAAAAGTTAGACCTTCTTTGCTTTTTTATTTCTTTTAGCTTCTTTTTTTTCTTTTGCAGTTAAGAGCGGTTCTTTTTTGACGTTTTTCTTTGAGTCTTTACCTTTTGACATAATTAAAGTTTCTTTTAATTATAAAGTTAGGGATAATTATCAAGCAGAATCAAACTTTATTTTGCGGCTAGGCCGGGTTCTATTTTCCTCCATACAATTTGTATACTTCTGAACCGGCACTTAAAAATGCTCCGGTTCCATATACTTCAGTCTTATCTTCCCAAGCCTTGCCGGGAGCTGCTCCAATGGGTTGGACAAAGCCTAGCATCCCATCTTTTGTTACATAGCTAACCATAGCTTCCCATCCTTTTTTTACTGCTAAGCCATAAGTCTCTCTATCTAAAATTCCCTTGTTTATACCCCACGCCAAACCATAGGTATAAAATGAAGAACCGCTTGTTTCAGGTGTAGGATAAAACTCCTGCCCCAATAAACTCATTGCCCAATGACCTGCCGGTGTTTGAATTTGGAGTATCTTTTTTGCCATTTTTCTATAAATCCCACGGAAATACTTGTACTCCTTACTCTTAGGATTCAACTCATTCATAATATTCGTTAGTCCGGCAAATACCCAGCCATTCCCCCGTGACCAAAATATTTTGGTACCATGGTCCAATTGGCCCATATAGCTTTCGTCCCGGTAATACAAATGCTCTTCTTTATCAAATAAAAAATCAGTGGTGGCTTTATATTCAGCCATCATAAAATCGAGATATTTTTGTTCTCCGGTAATCTTAAAAAGCTTTGCCCATACCGGAGGTGCCATAAACAAGGCATCGCACCAATTCCAGCGATCCTGGTGATACGGGGTATTCCACTTTAATGAAGTTTTTGCGGGGTGAAGCATGATAAAATTGAACTGTTCTTTTGTTGGTTCAATCATATTTGGATCCTGATACTTGCGATATAGTTCAAGATACATCTGACCTACAGTATGATCGTCTGCAAAGTATTTTCGAAAGTGCAATTTCCACTCATATTTTTCCCCGATATCTACAAGCCAATTGTAATACTTTTCATTATCAGCCATTGCGGCCCATTTCACCATTCCAACGTATAAGGCGCCATTGGTCCAATCCAATGGGTGATGGGGTTCTTCAGATCCACTGTATAAATCGGTGAAATGTGCAATCTGCCAATCGGCCACCCGTTCCATGATTTTTTTTACCTCATCGGGTTTTATTTCCTGAGCCTGACACAGGTAGGTCATTGTTAACAAAGTAAGGATTCCAAAAATTTTTAACGGTTTCATTTATCGGTGTTTTTCTTTTCAATAATTCTTTGAACTTCTTTTAGTAATAGTGGAAAAGCAGGTTCGGTCATCCCATGGCCATATCCGTCTAATTCATAGAGTTTGGTCTCTTTATGACCTGCAATTTTCATCATTCGCATTAGGTATGCATTTTCCTCATACCTTCCTAAAAGTTCCAAGTCCCTGTCGCCCGTAATTAGCAATAAGGGTGGTGCATCGGGACGAACATGATAAAGGGGAGCTAAACTGTCAACTACCGGCTGGAATCCGGGTATGCCCCTTTCCTCACGAATGGTAAAATGGGTAATAGCATGCCCGCTAAAAGGAATAAGTCCTGCAATACTATTGGCATCAATACCATGTTTGTTTAACCAGGATTTGTCCAGGCCAATCATACTGGCCAAATATCCTCCCGCCGAGTGACCGGAAACAAAAATCAATGATGGGTCACCACCCAAGCCGTTAATGTTATTAAAAACCCAGCTAACAGCCGCGGCCGCATCATCAATATATAAGGGGGCCTTTACTTTTGGATACAATCGATAATTGACAGCAACTATACAAACTCCTTTCTCCATTAATTGTCCGGGAATATCTTTGTTGCCACCGGTTAATCCGCCTCCATGGAACCAGACTATTGTGGGAAAATCCTTTGCATCCTTCGGGTAATAAATATCTAAAACACAACGCTCATTTCTGTACTCATCGGCCCGGTTAATCGCAGTATTGTAATAAGGAATATTCTGCTTGGTTTCATATTGAATTTCCTGTGAATAAACGGTCAGAACTAATCCGAAAGCTAAAATTGATAATAGCTTTATCCTGTTTTTAATAGCTGTTTTTGCAATATGAAACATTTTACACTTTTATAATAATGATCCTTCTAAGATAAAAAATCTTAGGTGTCTTTAGTATTTTAAATAATTGTAAGATTCAATGTCACGATTTTATCCAAAACGGATATGGAAATCGACCGGACTTTAAATTAACAAGATTTCGACAATGACGAATATTAGATAAATAAATAGACCCATTGGGACAAAAAATTGGAGGTTCCGTCACTTTCTGCTTGGTTTTTACTCAAATTAAAACTAGAATAGCACACTAATGAATATATCTTAATGATAAATGAGTCCTTCTGAGTTGAAATAATTTACGATATTCAGTAGATCTTGGAATATGTTCTATGTGTGTGATCTCTTGCTAAAATTCACGCCAATTTAAAATTACTTTTCAATGAATCTGGTAATTCTTATTTATGTAAACGTTTTAGTAAAAACCTTTTATACTTTGCAAGCCAAGGAGGTTCCAATTGAGCGTTATTTCAATTATGATGGACTTAGTGAATTGGTAACGTTACTACTGCTTTTATGTATTACATTGATTGTTGTAGTTACTCCCTTGTTCTTGCTATTATGCTGGATTTACTATTCTAAGGAATATGTGAAAAAATTCAGGTACCACAAAGATTTAAGCGGGTCTTTAACCAATAATAAACTTTCTTATAATAATGAATTAATAAAATCTTATAAAGTTGCGTATAGCAAAACATATAGCAGGATGTTTGGGTTTGGTTTGAGTATTATAGCCTATGGAATTTCCAGCAATGTCTATATGTTCCTTACATTTAGTGAATTCAAGGATGCCCTGATTAATTATTTTAGTTTTCCATTTAGAGTTTTCAGAAGCTTAAAAATCTTGGAAAGAATTCCCACGAACAGTATACCACTTACTGAAGTGTGGAGTGCTATGCTGATTATTGTAGGCATATCTGCTGCTGTATTTGTCATTGGGTATTTTATTGGTAAAATAATTGTAACCATGCGATTTGGTAAGGAACCACAGGTAGTTTAGTCTTTTCCTATTAAATTAGGAATTCCTCTGCATCACTATATTCTTTCGTAGTTCTATGATTTAACCAGAACATTCAAAAACCCCATTCCGGTTTTCTTTTGCCTTCTCATAACTTTGCTCATAGTATCCGTTTTCTTAGTTAGTTCAACCATGGATAGGACTTATTTTGTAATTGGTTAAACTTTGTACCTGATGACCTATATCATTTTAAAATTCTGACTTCGGGGAGATATTTGTATTTAAACAGGTATTGGCAATAGCTGTCCGGGGAGTCCTGACCAAAAGTGTTACCCGTTCTGAGGATCTTTGATATTTAAGACAAGAGCATTGCGATAACCCTTTAGATCACTACCATGAAAAAGCAGGAAAGTTTTTCGTTACCCTTAACCAATGAGTCCCAAATTCCGCTGGCTTTTTTGGGAAATAAAAATGCAGAAAATACCAGTGGAGTGATTTTAGCCGGGGATATTGGGGCAACCAAAACGAACCTGGCTCTTTTTGAAATTAATAAAGGACAACTTTCCTTGGTTAAAGAGAAAACATTTCACACCAGAGATTACAATGCTTTTACGGATATGGTCCGGTCTTTTCACAGGAATAAGTTGCCTGTCATAAATGGAATCTGTCTGGGTGTAGCCGGTCCGGTAACCAGGGGTAAAGTTAAAGGGACAAATTTTCCGTGGGAAATAGATAGTGAAGAAATTAGCATTGAACTCCGGGTTCATTCGGTCACGCTCATCAATGATATGGAGGCCAATGCCTATGGCCTGATGGCGCTTCCAAATTCAGACTTTGAAATTCTAAAAGAAGGATCTGATATACCAGGGAATGCCGTTATAATTTCCCCGGGCACAGGCCTTGGAGAGGCCGGACTTTATTGGGATGGGGCACAGTATCACCCCTATGCCACCGAAGGGGGGCATTGCGATTTTAGTCCCCGTAACGAGCTGGATTGGGAACTATGGAAATCCCTCCATCAAAAGTATGGGCATGTGAGTTGGGAACGAGTCGTATCCGGCCCAGGTATTTATGGTATCTACCAATTTTTAAGGGGTTACAGGGGAAACGCGGAACCCAAATGGCTTACCGATAAAATCCAACAGGGCGATGCCGCTGCTGTAATAACTGCTGTTGCGCATGAAAAAAGCGACCCGATTTGTATAGAGACCCTGGATTTATTTGTGCGGTACCTGGCTATAGAAGCTGCCCAGTTTGCCTTAAAGACCAAGGCTACGGGAGGGGTTTATTTAGGAGGAGGGATTGTTCCAAAAATACTCAGGATGATAAACCGGGAACTATTTACTGAAAACTTTATTGCGGCCGGACGTATGAATCCCCTGCTTCAACTAATGCCGGTACGGGTAGTTTTAAATGATAAAACCCCTCTCCTGGGAGCGGCTTACTATGGGGCTATGGCACTTATGAACTAGTGGAATGGTGTATTATGGATTGCCTTTGGATTTGCATATCTGTACACGAGACGGGGCTAAGCTGATGCGAGTCCCGGTTTGTACATCTTGAAAAAGAAGAAACCAGCGCATAGTACTGGTTTTTTGAATAGGATAAAAGAATCAGTATATGATCCAGCCAGTAGAGGTATGGGATTCATGACCCGTCAGCAAGTTAACGACCATATCATGATAATCGAACCTTCCTGTTGCATTCACGAACCTACCAGTACCGCCCGGTACTATATTGGAACCTCCGGTAATTGTAGCAATTGGGTCATTAGGATCAGTGGGAAAAGTAATTGTAATTTCTCCTTCGGTCTTTAATATGTCTCCGTTTGCCGCGTAGGTGGTATCATCTGAGGTGATTGTTAAAGTGCCATCGGTATTATAGGTACATGATGTATTAATGGTGGTGCCATGAACTTTACCAAGATGGCTCGTGGTACTATAGAAAACAGCTCTCCCGCCAGCAGGTGGGAAGTCACTAGGTGTACAGGTAAGTGGTGGAAGGTCTGTTCTAGGATCACTTTCAAGGGAATTCTTAATTGGTACGGCATGCTTTTTACCTTTGGCGCTGGTAGCGGTCAAATCTTCTGTGGTACCGTCTGTAACGCTTTCCTGGGTACAGGATAGGGCCAGTAAAAGAACGGTGGTAAGTGCTAATTTAAAAATTGTTTTCATAATTAATTGTTTTGGTGTTAGATGAATAATAGGATGCGTAAGCAATAAAGGGGGATAATATATCCGTCTTCTTTTAAAGATGGATTGGGAAAGAAATTTTACTAGGACCAAAAAACTGAAGTGAACGCCGGTACTTTTATAAAATCCCTTTGTGCTATATTAACGATAAAGAAAAAGTGTAGGTGAAATAGTTTTAAAGGACCAATGGCTCCTTTAAATGTCCCAGGGTTTATTTTTTATGTCCCAATGAACTATATTCTTAAAAATAGTTGGTATAATGGCCTCTTAATCAAGCAAAAAATGGAATGGCAGACAAAGGAAGATGCACCAATGCACTCTATTTTCAGGCGAAAAAGTTTAAATAGTCAACCAATTTAGTCAACAGCCTGGGCCATCACCGTATTATTCAACAGGCATCAAACTTATGGCCGCCCCACCTCCCGGTGCCAGTTGGAGTTTTAGTGTAGTTGTATGATCTACCTCTTTCTCCTCAATGGAAATGTCCAGGGGATTATCGTTCCAGTGCGCATTTTCCCCATCGGTGTACAAAATGGCTTTATACTTCTGAGATGGCGCTAAAAAATCCAGATTGATGGATACTTCACGCGCATTTTCATCGGTAATGGATCCGATAAACCAATTTTCGGTTCCCCTTTCCTGCCGGGCTATGGTTGCAAAGTCGCCTATTTCCCCATCAAGTACCTTGCTCTGTTCCCAGTCCACGCCTACATCCCGTATGAATTGAAAGGCAGCCTGCCCTTCATAATTTTCAGGGAGATCTGCAGCCATTTGTACAGGGCCATAGATAACCACATACAAGGCAAGCTGTTGTGCAAGGGTGGTGTTTATTTGATTATCCGCTTTATCCGGCGCCAGTTTTATTTTAAAAATACCGGGCGTAAAGTCTATAGGTCCGGCGAGCATTCGTGTAAAGGCCACAATAGGCAAATGTTCAGGTGGATTCCCGCCATCTGTTGCCCAGGCATTAAATTCCTGGCCCCGCAAACCTTCCCGCGCAATGGCATTGGGGTAGGTTCTCCGTATCCCGGTAGCTTTGATGGGCTCATGTGCATTGATGGCCACCTTGTGTTCTGCCCCTTTTAACAGGGCCCTTCTGTAATGGTTCACCATCCATTGCCCGTGGTGGTATTCCCCTTTCGGGATCAGTTTACCCACATAGCCAGTTTTAACGGCGTGAATTCCTAAGGACTCCATCAATTCATAGGCCGCATCCATTTGCTGATCATAGGTTCTTGGTGCTGCAGAGGTTTCATTGTGCATGATCAGATCTACTCCCTTTTCTTTTCCGTACCGCACAACCTCTTCAAGGTCATAGTCCGGATATGGGGTAACAAAATCAAAAACACCCTCTCTGTCTTCAAACCCTATCCAATGTTCCCATCCCGTATTCCAGCCTTCTACCAATACTCCTTTAAGCCCGTTTGCGGCAGCAAAATCAATATATCTTTTGGCATTTTCCGTTGTTGCACCATGATTACCTGTGGGCTTTGCATTGGAAAGATTCTCCCAGCTGTTCATATCCTGGGTGCCTGCATAGTCCCATGTACTCCTGCCAAGGTGCATCTCCCACCAGATGCCCACATACTTCATGGGTTTTATCCAGGAAACATCGCCCAATGCATTTGGTTCATTCAGGTTTACAATCAATTTTGACTCAATGAGGTCACCTGCTCTGTCGGCAATTTGAATGGTGCGCCAGGGGGTACTGAAAGGGGTTTCCCTTTTTACTTTGTATCCGGTAATGTCTGACCCTACCAGCTCACTTTGCATGGAAAGGTTGAGGGTGTCCACTTTTAACGTCATTCCTGCATAATCTGTAAGATTGGCTTCATGAAAACTCAGGTATAAGCCATTTTCCGTTTTCATGGTTACGGGTGTATTCACCGCATTTTCAGGAATGTAGGTGGCTGCCAGATCGGGATGATTCCGTTTACTGGTTGCATCAATCTTATTGAATGGCGTGGTACTGTAAAGTTGTTCATAAATGTCCCAATCTCCGGGTATCCACCAAACCATAGGATTGCCGGTAAGCTGAAACTGCGTATTTTCATCCATAATGATGACTTCTGAGAGCGCCTCTTGCTTTGGGAAATGATACCGGAAGCCGATACCATCATCATAGACTTTGAAAATCACATCAAATTTTCTTTTGGGCGCCACCTTTTCTTCCAGATGTATGGTCACCTCGTTATAATTGTTGACCACCTGGCGCTGCTCACCCCAGGGCATTTCCCAGATTTCATTTTGAGAAGCACTTTCAGCACTTACTATCTTAAGTCCTTTGGCCAGGGCGGGCTGGTCTTTTAAATCAAAACTTAAATAAGAGGTATCAATTACGACCTCACCATTGTGAAGAACCTGATAATACATGCTGCCCTGGTCGTCCAAAACTATCTGAACTTCATTGTTGTCTGAGGGTGATGTTACTGATATTAATGTTGTTGATTGTTGGCATCCATAAATGGTTGCCAGTAAAAGCAGTAAGCTTACGAAGGTGATTTTTCTGGTCATACCGCAAGATAATATTTTATAGTTTCCGATCAAAGTACCCTAATTTCCTTTTAAGGCAAATATAGAAGTTGAATTGCTAGGGGCCTTTGCATTTAACTTCCGGCTTTTATAAACAAGGATTTCATGAATATTTCATGGTATTCTCCTTGTATCCACTAACTTTTTTCCTAGTTTAGGGTGTTTAAAACTGATTCCTATGACAAAGCTTTTCTCACTATTTTTATTGGTATTCCTTAACAGCAATATTTGGGCACAGGACCGACTCACGGGGGAAACCTTCACAACCCGGTCTGAAATCCTGGCCCGCAATGGCATGGCAGCCACGAGTCAGCCCTTAGCCACCCAGGTTGCTCTGGATATTCTTAAAAAAGGCGGGAGTGCCATGGATGCCGCAATTGCGGCGAATGCAATGCTTGGTTTGGTAGAGCCTGCCAGTTGCGGAATTGGTGGCGACATCTTTGCCATTATCTGGGATGCAAAAGAAGAAAAGCTCTATGGCTTTAACGGCAGCGGCCGGGCACCAAAATCCCTCTCGATCGAATACTTTATGGATCGAGGAATTAAATATGTTCCCCTACATGGACCCCTTCCGGTATCTGTGCCGGGTTGTGTAGACGGCTGGTTTGCCTTACATCAGAAATTTGGAAAATTACCTATAAAAGAATTATTACAACCAGCTATTAACTATGGCCGGGAAGGTTTCCCGGTATCGGAAGTCATTGCCTATGAAATGGACTACGGTTCTGAAGGTATGGAAGACTTCCCGGGATTTGCCGCCACCTATTTGCCTAATGGTCGGCCACCCAAAAAGGGTGAGGTTTTTAAAAACCCGGACCTCTCCAATACCTATGAAATGATTGCCAAAGGTGGGAGGGATACTTTTTACAAAGGAGCCATTGCCCGTACTATTGATGCCTATATGAAAAAACACGGTGGCTTCCTTTCATATGAAGACCTGGCCAGCCACTCCTCAAATTGGGTGGAGCCGGTGAGCATAAATTACCGGGGTTACGATATCTGGGAACTGCCCCCAAACGGGCAAGGCACCGCGGCCTTGCAGATGCTGAATATTTTGGAAGGCTATAATATAGCCTCCATGGGTTTTGGAAGTACCGAATACCTGCATGTGCTTACAGAGGCTAAAAAGCTGGCCTTTGAAGACCGGGCGAAATTCTATGCGGACCCCGACTTTAATAAAATCCCTTTAGACCAACTTTTGTCTAAGGAGTACGCTGCCCGGAGACGTGCATTAATCAATCCTGATAAAGCAGCAAGTACTTACCCGGCAGGTGACCTTGAGATCGAGACCGGGAATACTACCTATTTAACGGTGGCCGATAAGGACGGGAACATGGTGTCGCTCATCCAGAGTATCTATTCGGAGTTTGCCTCCGGGATGGTGCCTGACGGGCTGGGTTTTGTCTTGCAGAACCGCGGACAGATGTTTAATGTACAGGATAAGAACCATGCCAATGCTCTGGAACCGTGGAAGCGGCCCTTCCATACCATAATTCCCGCCTTTATTACAAAGGATGGAAAACCCTTTTTAAGCTTCGGGCTCATGGGCGGAGCGGTGCAACCCCAGGGGCATACTCAAATAGTAGTGAATCTGATCGACTTTGGGATGAACCTTCAGGAAGCCGGGGATGCCCCGCGGATGAGGCATCAGGGGAGCTCTCAGCCTACCGGCTCGGTAATGACCAATGGGGGTACCCTGAATCTGGAGAGTGGTATTGATTACAAGACTATCCGTGAATTGCGCAAAAAAGGGCATCGCATCTCCTATGCTGTTGGGATTTATGGTGGCTATCAGGCCATTGGGGTAGATTTGGAAAACAAGGTCTATACCGGGGCTTCGGAATCCCGTAAGGACGGGCAGGCAGCAGGTTACTAAGTTCGGTAAACAAATAAATACATTTCAAGCTTCCATGAAGAGCATCCTACATGAACAATTTGGAATTAATGCCACAGAAGTCAAAAGACTAAGCGGATTAGACAATGCCAACTACCTTGTTGAAACCAAATCCGAACATTATATTTTCAAAACATATCCCTATACGCAGGATACACTTACTCTTGTTGAAGCCGAAAATGAAGCGCTTTTATTCCTGCAGAATGAGGGACAGAAAGGTACGCAAACGCCTATTCCATCTAAGAACCAAAACTATTCCGCTTTAGTACTAATAGATGGGCGGGAATGTATCTGTAGAATGTTATCCTATCTGGATGGGGAGTTTCTGGGTGGTGTTCCTCATACGAAAGAATTGATTCAATCACTTGGGAGATTTCTGGCCCGATTAGACCTGAATCTTCAAAATTTTGTGAATTACAGGATAGAAGCCAGGAAACTCAAATGGGACATTCTGCACCTGGATATGAGCAAACAATACCTTGAACACATTCCGGATAAAAAAGACAGAAGCATTGTTTACTATTATTTTAAGCAATATGAGGAAAATGTAGTGCCTTTTCTCCCGGAGTTAAGAACATCCATAATTCACAACGACGCCAATGAATGGAATGTCCTCGTTGCCGGGGAGGAAGTTTCGGGAATTATAGATTTTGGTGATATGGCACATACATTACTGATTAATGAATTAGCTATTGCCATTACCTATTCGTGCTATGACAAAGAAAATCCATTGGAATGGGCTTCAATACTTATAAGATCCTATCATGAAATACTAGCTGTTCAGGAGAAAGAACTGGAAGTGCTTTACTACCTCATAGCAGCCAGACTTTGTATAAGTGTCTGTAATTCTGCCTGTGCAAGAGATGAAAATGGTGATAATGAATACGCCTTTGTAAGCGAAAAATATGCCTGGCAGATGCTATATCGCTGGTTGGCGATAAACCCGATTGCAGCGGAAACAAGTTTTCGCAGGGCAGCGGGTTTTCCTGCTAAAAAGCCATTACCCGTTGAAAAGATGCTGTCAAAAAGATATGAGCATATGAGTTCCATACTTTCGGTAAGTTATGACAACCCTATTTACATGAAAGGGGCTGCATTTCAATACATGTATGATGCCTACGGGAATACCTTTTTGGATGCTTACAATAACATTCCACATGTAGGGCATACCCATCCTAAAGTAGTGGAGGCGGGACAACGGCAGATGGCAAAACTGAATACGAACACGAGGTATCTTTACGATTCCTTAAATGAATATGCCGAAAAGCTATTGGCAAAATTTCCCGACTCGTTAAACAAAGTGTTTTTTGTGAACTCCGGAAGTGCGGCTACAGATCTGGCACTGCGTATGGCTACTGTCCATACCGGGCACGAAAAAATAATGGTCATGGAACACGGTTATCACGGCAATACCCGGGCCGCTATTGACGTGAGCTACTATAAGTTTAATAATCCGAAAGGAAGTGGAAAAAAAGAGCACATAGTAGTAGCGCCTATTCCTGATACTTATAGGGGTAGGTATACGAATGATAATGGCAGTGCCGGAAAAAGTTATGCGGAAGAAGCCATTAACCTTATTGAAAATTCGGAGACACCTATAGGGGCATTTATAAGTGAGCCTGTAATAGGTTGCGGAGGGCAGGTGCCTTTGGCAAAAGGGTATTTAAAACACCTATATCCTGTAATAAGAAAGCAGGGAGGTGTTTGTATAGATGATGAGGTACAAACAGGATTTGGTCGTATGGGGGATCATTTTTGGGGCTATGAAGCTCAGGAAGTTGTTCCGGATATGGTAATTCTTGGAAAACCCATGGCGAACGGCCATCCTATGGGAGCCGTAGTTTGTACTTCAGATATTGCTGCATCTTTTGAAAAAGGAGTGGAGTTCTTTAGTTCATTTGGTGGTAATCCTGTGTCGTGTGCTATTGCTTTGTCGGTTCTTGAAGTTATTGAAGAAGAAAATTTACAGGAAAATGCTAAAATTGTTGGGGAATATTATAAATCATTATTCGCAGCGCTTCAAAAAAAGTATCCTTGCGTTGGGGATGTGAGAGGCTCCGGCTTATATCTTGGGGTTGAAATTGTTAAGGATAATAGCATGGATCCGGATACAGAGCTAGCACAGCACATTAAGAATGAATTGCGAAACAGATATATCCTTATTAGTACAGATGGTCCGTATGACAGTGTTTTGAAAACAAAACCTCCTTTATGTTTTTCTAAAGAAGACGCATTTATTACTGTGGAGCAAATAGATAAGGTATTGAATACACATTATAAAACAAAGGTATTATGAAAGTAGCAGTTTCGGGGGCATTGGGCCGATTGGGCAGTGCAATAGCACATGGTATTTCAAACACAAACGAACTTCAGCTTAGCGGAGCTTATGCGCCGGGTCATGCCGGTAAAACTGTGGCAGGGGTTGAGGTGGCTGATTCGCATGAAAAAATGGATGCTCAAATCATAGTTGAATGTACACATCCTGGAGTAGTGATGGAAAATCTTAAGAAGTGGCATGCCAAAGGAATGTGCGTTGTAATTGGTACCTCAGGGTTTACAACAGAGCGAATAGAAGAATTAAAATCTTTTTGGGGCGAAGATGATCCCGGTTGTTTGATAGTTCCTAATTTCTCAATAGGAGCAGTACTGATGATGCGTTTTGCCGAAATGGCTTCACCTTATTTTGGTTCGGCCGAAATCATTGAACGGCATGAAGATACTAAACCCGATGCTCCTTCAGGTACGGCATTGGCCACGGCCATGCGAATGGGAAAGCACAGAAGTCCATCAGAACAGAAAGACCGCTCAGAGGTGGTTAAAGGGGCCCTGGGAGGATTGGTTTCGGGGGTTCGCGTTCATTCATTGAGAATGAAAGGCATGTTATCTGATCAGGAAGTTGCATTTAGCAATAAGGGGGAAATGTTCTCCATACATCACAGCAGTACTTCCTATGAGTCTTTTGTCAATGGAGCCTTACTAGCCATTCGTTATGTAAAAACAATAAAAGGGGTGGAAATAGGATTGGATGCTGCTTTAGATTTTGAAGCAAAAAAATTCTAACTAGACAAATTCCTTTATTTCTCTAATGCTTCTACCATAGAGATGTAATCCCGTATTAACTTTTCCCAGTTCACCAGGGGGGTCATGGTATCACGGTGCATGTGTGTGGATAATCCCGGGAGGGGGGAGAAACACACCGAACTGGCCCGAAAACCTAAGCCAAATCGTCCAAAGAGCTTTCTGCTAATCAATCGATCCGCATTGCCCAAAGTGCCTTCTCCTGCTTTCACTGAGGATTTTTTGAACAGGGAGAAATGTTTTTTAATGGCGGAAGATTTTGTTAGAAACGTTAAGGTAATATTGGTCACTTGCCTCCAGTGACAATCGCTTGATACAAGAATTAAAGAATGCTTAAGGTATCTCGGTTTATATCGATCGGGATAGTCCGGAGGAAAAATAAAAAGGTCTTTATCTTTTAAATTTACGAGTGTGGATA
This sequence comes from Eudoraea sp., assembly GCF_049669105.1. Taxonomy (NCBI): domain Bacteria; kingdom Pseudomonadati; phylum Bacteroidota; class Flavobacteriia; order Flavobacteriales; family Flavobacteriaceae; genus Eudoraea; species Eudoraea sp. Next base: position 158,858 of record NZ_JBATKE010000068.1, on the reverse strand, counting down.
AGTTGTTGAGTTTCTTTTTTTGGTTAAAAAGAGAATTTCGTTCATTTAAAAAATGATCAATAATTCTAAAGGCATGGGGAACATGCAAGTAGTCATCTTCACAAAAGTAAATCCACTCATCGTCCGGAATGGTACTTGCGATTTTTAGAGTTTCCCTGAAGGAGGCAGCGTTTCCAAAGTTTCCAAGATGCAATTCAACTTCAAAACGGTTAAAAAAGGTGATCATTTCTTCAGAGAGCTTATCACCCAGAACGATGATCTTAAAATCTACTCCTTTTAAGGATTCAACTAAGCTTAGAAAACAGATTTTTATCAACTGCGCTTTCTCCAAATTAAAAGGTCTGGGGTTCTTGTTAACGGCATTGACAATATAGCAAGCCCTGAAGATGATGTTGTATTTTCTTTTAGAGTGCATGGCTGATTGAATTATAGTAACAGTTACCAGTTTTTATAAAAATAGAGTTTTAGGAGCTATAATTTCGATTTTTTGCTTCGTTTTGCATCAAGGCAAAATGATGAGAAGTAATTATTAAAATTATTGCAACTTGCAGGAGATTTTAACGGCGGGAATTGGGCGGCACAATGCCTCGCGAGTCCCGCCCGAACATTTTGAGAATGGAAAACCAATCATTGTATGATTGTTTTTTGTTTTCGTTCCTTTGAGAAATAAAGAAGAGATTGAATATAATTTCCTATGGCGGGAATTACCTCTCCCGATAGTTATCGGGATCGGTTTGTCCCGCCCGAACGTGTTGAAAATAAAAACCAAGCCGAAAGGCTTGGTTTTTTAGTTACTCACTTCTTTGTCAAAACAAGTTTTACAAATCGTTCACAACCAAAAAACCAGTGCAACTGCACTGGTTTTTATCTATTCGTACTCGAGGCGGGACTTGAACCCGCACGGCCTAATGGCCATTGGATTTTAAGTCCAACGTGTCTACCAATTCCACCACTCGAGCCTAACTACCTTGGTAGCGGCTGCCTAAACACGGGCAGCACGAGGAGCTTTCTTTGAGCGAAAAACGGGATTCGAACCCGCGACCTCCACCTTGGCAAGGTGGCGCTCTACCAACTGAGCTATTTTCGCGTTTTTAGAAAATAGGCTTCAAAAGATCGAGTGCTAATTACTAAGGCAATGTGGCGCTCATCTCCCTCCCGATAGCTATCGGGATATCGGGAAGCTATTTTCGCGTGTTTTAAAGAACGTCGCATCCCAAAAATGGACGCGGACGCAAATTTAATACAATTCTATAAAAAGCAAAGAACTTTTATTTAAAAAGAATCAGGTTAATGACTAATTGGGATGAATTTATTTTAAACCGGAAATTGGAAGTTCAGGAATGGACTTATAAGCACGTTTAAATCAGGAAGAGGCTTTTTTATTTTTGTTGAGCATCCGCTTAATTTCATTAAGCTTCATCAATGCTTCAACTGGGGTTAAAGTATTGATGTCTAAATGCAAAAGTTCTTCCTTAATTCGTTCCAGTAAGGGATCATCCAGGTTAAAAAAACTGAGTTGCATTTCATTTTGTACGGCTTGTAAATTATCGGTGAGTTCCTCACTGCTGTGGGATTTCTCCAGTTTTTTTAAGATCTTTTCGGCTTTGTGGATAACCTGCTGCGGCATCCCTGCCATTTTAGCCACATAGATCCCAAAACTGTGAGCACTTCCCCCCGGAACTAGTTTTCTTAAAAACAACACCGTGTCCTTTAGCTCTTTAACAGCTACATTATAATTCTTTATCCGCTCAAAGGTCGTGGCCATTTCATTCAGTTCATGATAGTGGGTTGCAAATAACGTTTTGGCCCTGGCCGGATGTTCATGCAGGTATTCCGAAATAGCCCACGCTATGGAAATACCGTCATAGGTACTGGTACCCCTGCCAATTTCATCCAGTAGTATCAAACTCCTTTCAGAAAGATTGTTAAGAATGGATGCCGTTTCATTCATTTCCACCATAAAGGTAGATTCACCCAAAGAAATATTATCACTGGCACCAACACGTGTAAAAATCTTGTCAACATAGCCTATCTGGGCTGCTTCGGCAGGGACAAAACTTCCCATCTGCGCAAGCAAAACAATAAGGGCTGTTTGTCTTAATATAGCCGATTTACCACTCATATTTGGCCCGGTTATCATGATAATTTGCTGTGATTCCCTGTTTAAGACTAAATCGTTGGGAATATAGGATTCACCTAAAGGGAGTTGCTTTTCAATAACAGGATGCCGGCCATTTTTAATGGAAATTTCCGTACTGTCATTTAAAGACGGGGCCACATAGTTGTTTTCCATGGCTAATTGCGTAAAACCACAAAGGCAATCCAGCTTGGCAATCTGAGACGCATTTTGTTGTACCGGTGAAATATATTCCTGCAGCCATACAATCAATTGAGCGAACAATTGTTGCTCAAGGTTTAAAATACGTTCTTCAGCCCCTAAGATCTTAGTTTCGTATTCCTTAAGTTCCTCAGTAATATAGCGTTCTGCGTTTACCAGGGTTTGCTTGCGTATCCACTCTTCAGGCACTTTATCCTTGTGGGTATTGCGCACTTCAATATAATATCCAAAAACATTGTTGGAAGCAATTTTCAGAGAAGTAATCCCGGTCCGTTGTGTTTCCCTTTTCAGCATCTGATCCAGATGGTCCTTTCCGGTAAAAGCTAAAGCCTTAAGTTCATCCAGTTCTTCAGAATATCCTTTTGCAATAACATTGCCTTTAAGGATATTCACGGGAGCCTCTTCCTGCAGCAGTGCTTTAATTTTTTCCCGAACCAAATGGCAAGTATCCAGCTGATTTCCTATTTGACTCAGTGATTTATTTTTACTTTGCGTTATTAATTGCTTAATGGGAACAATAGCTTCCAAAGAATTTTTTAGTTGTACCGTTTCCCTGGGGTTCACTTTACCGGTAGCAACTTTGGAAATCAGCCGTTCAAGATCAGCAATATGTTTAATCCCATATTGCAGTTTTTGCAGTGAACCTTCATTTTCAATGAGATAAGATATTACCTCATGCCTGCTTCTAATTTTTTCAATATTTTTAAGGGGAAGTGCCAGCCAGCGCTTTAACATTCTCCCACCCATAGGTGAAATAGTCTTATCAATAACGTCTATAAGAGTAACGGCATTTTCATTGTGTGAATGGTACAATTCCAGGTTTTTTATGGTAAACCGGTCCATCCAAATATATTCCTCTTCCGCAACTCTTTGTATTTTGCTGATATGCTGTAATTGATTGTGCCGTGTATCAGATAGATAATGCATAACGACTCCTGAGGCAATTATGCCATACTGCAGCTGGGCTACTCCAAAACCTTTTAAGGTCGCAGTTTTAAAATGGTTGGTAAGCGTTTCCAGAGCATAATCTTCCTGAAAGATCCAGTCTTCCAGAAAAAAGGTATGGAAGCCTGTACCAAACGCTTCCGTAAAATCTGTCTTATGTGCTTTTGAAACCAGAACTTCATTAGGACTGAAATTTTGCAGCAATTTGTCTATTTGTTCCAGATTGCCTTCTGCAGTGAGGAATTCACCCGTAGAGATGTCTAAAAAAGAAACCCCGTGTATGTTTTTTCCAAAATGAACCGCACAAAGAAAATTATTGGATTTAGCACTTAGGATATCATCATTTAATGCTACTCCGGGGGTAACCAATTCAGTAACCCCGCGTTTAACTATGGTCTTGGTTAATTTAGGATCTTCTAATTGATCGCAAATGGCAACCCGCTGACCGGCCTTAACCAGTTTAGGGAGATAGGTGTTCAGGGAATGGTGCGGAAAACCCGCCAGTTCTGTCTTTTCACCCCCATTATTTCTATGTGTAAGCACAATCCCTAAAATTCCTGCTGCTTTTACGGCATCCTCCCCAAAAGTTTCGTAAAAATCACCAACCCTGAATAGTAGAAGTGCATCAGGATATTTTGTCTTGATGGCATTGTACTGCCTCATCAGAGGCGTTTCTTTCTTTATTTTATTGGAATTGGCCAAAGTAGTTTATTCTCCTATTTTTGTCAACTGGAGCGTAAACGAAAATACTATTTTTTGCAGGGATTGTCACACCTTGTTGATATTTTCGGATAACTTAGTCTAGCTTAGTTTGAAGAAAAGCTTACTGGATAGATTTAACTCCTCAAAACCATATATTAAAATAAAAATCTGCATTACGTAATCTCAGTCAGTTTATGCGAAAACTAAAAAACAGTGAATTAGACCGCTTGGATATTTATCAGTTCAAAAGCGCTTCAAAAATACCCCTGGTTCTTGTTTTGGACAACATCAGGAGTTTAAACAATATTGGCTCTGTCTTCAGAACCGCAGATGCCTTCCGGATTGAAAAGATTTATTTATGTGGTATAACTGCTGCTCCTCCACACAAGGATATTCACAAAACAGCTTTGGGAGCTACTGAGAGTGTGGCCTGGGAGTATAAAAAGAACACTGTAGATTTAATTGCGGAACTTCAGAAAGACTATATGTGCCTGGCGGTAGAACAAACAGAAAATGCCACTCCGCTAAATCACTTTATTCCTGAAACTTCAACCAAATACGCGCTGGTTTTTGGTAATGAAGTAAAAGGGGTTTCACAGGAAGTAGTGGATAGCTGTCAGGGTGTTTTAGAAATACCTCAGTTTGGAACTAAGCATTCTTTAAATATAGCGGTAAGTGCCGGCGTAGTTGTATGGGACCTTTGGTCCAAACTTCAACTTCTTTCAAAAAAGAAATAAATTTCATTGGGTATTTCGGCTTGTAACTGCCTGAAAATAAAAACCCTGACAAAAATGTCAGGGTTTTGGATATATAGTTTGAGTTAGTTAGTTTCTCAAAAATTGTGGTGCAATAAAGTAATTCCTTTTCAACTATGCAAGAAAATTGCCAAATATGTGTTAAAAAATTATTGCCTTCTACTTAAAAATCGGTCTTAAATAAAGGCCTTAATCTTTAAGTACCTGCTCCAGAATTTTATCGAGAATTAATTCGTAATCTGCTTTATTATCCACAAAATCAAGATCACCGATATCTATTATCAAACTTTGGCGATGAGGAAAACCCTTTAAAAAATCAAAATAGCCCCGATTAATTTTCTCCAGATATTCTCTATTTATTCCTTGTTCATAATTACGTCCCCTTTTTTTAATATTTTCTAACAAGCGTTCGGTACTCTGGTAAAGGAAGATATAGATATCCGGTTTTTTAACTTCTTTGTACATAAAATTAAACATTTTGCGATAGAGCTTAAATTCTTCTTTTTGAAGGGTTATTTGAGCAAAAATCAGCGATTTGTAGATATCATAATCACTTACCATAAAATTTTTAAAAAGATCAAATTGGGTGGTGTCATCTGTAAACTGCTGGTATCTGTCTGCCAAAAAAGACATTTCCAATGGAAAGGCATACCTGCTTTGATCATTGTAGAACTTGGGCAAAAATGGATTATCCGCGAAACGTTCCAATACGAGTTTGGCATTATGATCGCCAGCTATTTTCCTGGCCAGGGTGGTCTTTCCTGCACCAATATTACCTTCAATTGCCACCAAATGAAGTTGAGATAGGAGTAACTCCCTGCTGGCATATAATTTATAATTGGTTTGAATTAAGTTATTCCTGTCCTTACATTCCTGCAATAAATTTCTGGTATCCTTGCCTAATACAGGGTGATAGAATTGGGGTGCAATATCTGCCAGGGGTTTCAGGACAAATCGTCTCAAATGCATTTGAGGATGCGGTACGGTAAGCTCATCTGTTTTAATTATTTCGGAACCATAATACAACAGATCTATATCAATATTTCTGGATTGATAGCCCTCTTCCGTAACCCGTTTCCTGCCCATTTCCTGCTCAACTTTCAGGATAAAATGTAAAACTTCCACAGCTGTGTATTGAGTTTCAAGAGACAAACATGCATTCATAAAGTCCTCTCCTTCAAATCCCCAGGAAGGACTCTTATAAACTCCGGATATTTCAAGAATTTTTCCCAGCTCTTTTTTTAAAAGTAGGACAGCCCGCTGCAAATTGAAAAGTTTGTTTCCAAGGTTGCTTCCAAGCGAAAGATATATAGTTTTAGCTTCCTTCATATTGTGTAAACAAAGGTAAGCCAGATGATAAATAAATTACAATAAAGGCACCCTATTTATTATGTGCTAATTACTTCTTTAACTTAAGTTGAATTATGATTACCTAAAAAATAACTTAATTACATCATCCTAAGTTTGGTTATCTTTGGTATCTATTAATTAGAGAATTGTATGAAATTTTTAAGAAACCTCCTTGCCGCAATCGTCGGCACTTTGATAGCATTTGGTATCATGTTCTTCATGTTCGTCTTTTTTATAAGTCTTGTTAATACTGAAGAAACCGTAACCGTTAAGAAGAATTCCGTTTTGGAATTACAAATGAAATACCCCATCAATGACTATACGGGGAATAGTGAAGGGGATCCTTTTGACATTCTTTTTGATAAGTCGCAGGGCTTGGATCAAATTCTCCATGCAATAAAAGTGGCCAAAGAGGATGATAATATTAAGGGGATCAGCATTAATAACAATTATATTACTGCTGGAATTTCCACAACTCAGGCCATAAGGAAAGCCTTGTCGGATTTTAAGGAAAGTGGAAAATTTATATATGCCTACGGGGATTATTATCTTCAAAAAGATTACTATCTGGCCAGTGTTGCAGATAGTGTTTTTCTAAACCCTGTTGGTGCAATGGATTTTAAAGGACTTTCTGCAGAAGTCTTATATTTTAAGGAATTGCAGGAAAAGACTGGAGTAAAAATGGAAGTAATAAGGCATGGCAAATACAAGAGTGCGGTTGAGCCTTTTTTATCCAATGAAATGAGTGAGGCCAACAGAACTCAAATCAAGGAACTTATGGGCTCAATTTGGGGTTCAATTGTTTCTGAAATTGCAGTGGATAGATCAATTACTGAGGAAAACATAAATATTATAGCAGATACTCTGGGGGGCAGAAAACCAGAATATGCTAAAGCTTCTGGATTGCTAGATGACATAGTTTATTTCGACGAATATGAAAACCATTTAAAACAGGCCTTAGGTATTGGCAAGGAGGATAAACTCAATTCTATCTCACTGGAAGATTATACAAAGATTTCCCGCAAAAAGAAATTGCACAATGGCAAAGATAAAATAGCGGTCATTTTTGCACAGGGGAATATACTCTATGGAGAAGGAGGCCCAAATGTTATTGGACAGGGAATCATAAATAAGGCGATTATTAAAGCCAGAGATGATAAATCGGTCAAGGCAATTGTTCTGCGCGTAAATTCTCCGGGAGGTAGCGCACTTGTATCAGACATTATTTGGCGCGAAATTGAGAAGGCAAAGGAGAAAAAACCAGTAGTCGTATCAATGGGAGATGTTGCAGCCTCAGGAGGTTACTATATTTCAGCAGGCGCTGATAAAATATTTGCTGAACCCACCACCATTACCGGATCTATTGGGGTCTTTGGTACAATTCCAAACATTAGTGAACTGGCAGGAAATATCGGAATTAATGCGGAACAGGTGGGAACCAATAAGAATTCTGTTGATTATTCTTTGTTTGAACCCATGACTGATGAATTTAGAGGTTTTGTAAAAGAAGGCATTGAAACAACTTACCAGACTTTCCTAAGTAAAGTATCTGAGGGTCGGAATATAACAATCGCCCAGGCAGATAGTCTTGCCCAGGGGAGAGTTTGGAGTGGCACCGAGGCCAAAAAATTAGGACTGGTAGATGAATTGGGAGGTCTTGAAGATGCAATAGAAGCGGCAGCCTTACTGGCCAATGTGGATTCTTACTCCATTAAAAAATATCCGAAGTATAAAACTAGTTTGGAAAGATTTATGGAAGATTTTGGAGGTGCAAGTATTCTTAATAAAGAACATTTGATCCGGGAAGAAATTGGCATTGAATTTTACGAGGTTTATAAGGAAGTCAAGTCCGTAATGGAACAAAAGGGAATTCAGGCGCGCTTGCCGTTTACCTTAACCATTAAATAGCTGAATGACTCCCAAAGGAAGAAAAGAAGCATATCGGATTTATATATACCTGGGGGCACTTTTTATTACTTCCCTGGTGGTTTCCAATTTAATTTTCCAAAAATTCTTTTTTTGGTACCCTTTTGGAGATGTAACTGTTTTTGGAGCACCTTTATTTGAAATATCTGTTGGGGTATTACCTTATCCTATTACCTTTTTAATAACGGACCTTATATCAGAAATATATGGAAGAAAAAAAGCGAATCAGATTGTTACGACTGGTATTTTTGCTTCCTTTTTTTCCATGGGAATCATCCTGGTTTCCAATTTGGTTCCGGCAATTCCTACCTCACCCGTCGGGGATGAAGTTTTTAGTAGTGTTTTCGCATTGTCCCCCTTAGCTGTTCTGGCTTCAATGCTGGCCTATCTCTGTGCACAATATGTGGACATTGCTATCTATCATTTTTGGAAACGTTTGACAAAAGGCAAATATTTATGGCTTCGTAACAATTTTTCTACCTTCTTATCGCAGATTATTGACACCACAACAGTGGTGGGACTTCTTTGCATCTTTGGGGTAATTCCCTGGAAGATGTTTCAGGGGTTGGTTATTAGTGGTGTTATTTTTAAGATTTTTATCGCTTTTCTGGACACCCCTTTTCTTTATTTGTTCGTATATATCTTCCGAAAGCGATTTAATCTGGCCGTGGGTGAAGAAATAGACCTTGATGCCTAGTACAGATTAGTTGAATTGAATCTAAAGTTTGTCCTGTCGATTGACCTGCTTTTTAATTTTTTATCTTTTCGATAAAAGGTATACTAATACTCGCTTTTTTAAGTTTTAATCGGACTGAGCTCCAATATATTATGAAAAATAAAATTTTAAAAATTACCGGTCTGCTTCTGTTACTCGTCTTGGGTGTCCTGATCGCTGTGCCTTTTTTCCTCGAGGCTAAGATTGGCGACCTGATAAAAAACAACGTTAATAAGAACATTAACGCAACTTTGGATTTCTCCGAAGTTAATCTAAGTCTTCTGCGCAGCTTTCCGAAGGCCGAACTTAGAATTCAGGATTTGTATTTGTTAACCAAAGATCCGTTTGAAGGTGACACCCTCTTTAAGTCGAAATCTATCTCCTTAGAAATGGGCATTAAAGAACTATTAAAAGGGCCCGGGGAGCCAATAACTATAAATACCCTGATTCTTGACAAAGCAGTTTTAAAGCTCAAAACAGATAAGCAGCAAAATGCAAATTACGAGATAGCCAAAGAAGGGGGGGCAAAGTCTGAAATTGATACAGAAGCTGGTGGTTTTACTTTTAGTCTTGAGTCATTTCAGTTGATGAATTCTGGAATAATCTATGAAGATTTAAGTTCAGGAGTACTCCTGGAGATGACAGATATTGAACACACGGGCAAAGGAGATCTTTCTTTGGAAATAAGTGAATTAGAAACACAAACCAGTGCTCTTGTATCATTTGAATTAGACAGCACCCGCTATCTCGATAACACAAAGGTTAACCTGGATGCGTTAATAGGCGTTGATCTTAAAACGAATACCTATTCCTTTTTAAAGAACGAGGGCTTTATAAACCAACTTCCTCTGGTGTTTGAGGGATTTGTCAGGAATTTTGAAGAAAAACAGGAAGTGGCCATTAAATTTAAAACTCCCTCATCTGAGTTTGATAATTTTTTAGCAGTTATCCCTGAAATTTATTCCCAAAATATAAAGGATGTCCAAACCACAGGAATTTTCAATATAGCCGGAGAGCTAGCCGGTATTATAGATGATGAACATATCCCGGAATTTAATATTCAGATTGATGCCAGGGATGCTTCCGTTAAGTATCCAGATTTGCCAAAGGCCATAAAGAACATCAATATGGATCTTAGTATTAAAAATACTTCAGGTCTTGCTGAGGATACTTATATTGATATTACGAAGGCATCCTTCGCGATCGAAAATGATCGTTTTGAATTAAGCTCAAAGCTTACAGAATTATTAGGCAATACCAAAGTTCGTTCGCATATAGTATGCAATATGAATCTTGCTAATATTTCTAAGGCATACCCCATGCCCGAGGCGGTAGATTTAAAAGGTCTGCTCAATGCCGATATAAACACCTCTTTTGATATGGAATCCATTGAAAAAAAGCGGTATGAAAATACAGTACTAAACGGTCATTTAAAGGTAAATGAACTAAGATACAATTCTGATAATTTATCTGGTCCTCTTACAATTCATGAGGCAGGTATGGAATTTTCCCCGGCAAGGGTCCTACTCAACAATATGAATGGACAGCTTGGAAAAACGGATTTTAAAATTGACGGAATCATTAAAAACCTGCTGGGTTTTTTGTTTAACAATGAGAAAGTGACAGGTAGTTTTAAAATGAATTCTGACAATTTTGATTTGGGCGATTTTATGTCACAGGAAGATATTGCGAAATCGGGAAGTGATAAATCCGCATTAACGCAGGAAAGCACTAAGCTTAAAACAGAAAAAATTCAAATCCCGGCATTCCTTGATTGCACTGTTGATGCCCGGGCAAATTCAGTGGTTTATGACAACCTAATTTTAAGAAATGTAAAAGGGCAATTAAAAATTGTTGATCAACAGGCAATCCTTTCCAATTTCCAATCGTCCTTATACAATGGAACCCTTAATTTAAATGGGTATACAAGTACAAAAGGCGAAATACCTAGTTTTTCAATGGAACTTGATATGGGCAATTTAAATTTAGAAGAGACCTTTAAATCTGTGGAGCTTTTTAGGGTATTGGCTCCTATGGCTGCCGCTCTGGAAGGGAAACTTAATTCCGTTATAAAAATATCAGGAAACCTGCAGGATGATTTTACTCCAGATCTAAAAACAATTACCGGGAATGTACTTGCTGAAGCATTAGCAGTGAAATTGAATCCTGAAAACGCCAAAATTTTAAACAGCTTAAATTCCCAGCTAAATTTTATTGAAGCGGACAAATTTAATTTAAAGACCTTAAAAACTGCTCTTTCATTCAAAGATGGGATTGTAAATGTTAAACCATTTACAATAAAATATGAGGACATTGCCATTACCGTCGATGGTAGCCATTCATTTGATAAAAAGTTGAATTATAATTTAAATTTTGAGGTCCCCCGAAAGTACTTGGGTAAACAGGTAAATTCACTTATTGCACAGATTGATGAAAAAGAACTGGCCAATTTAACGCTCCCGGTAAAGGCAACTATTGGAGGCTTTTATGACGCACCGGAAATTAATACAGACCTTACAACAGGAATAAAGGACCTAACTTCAAGATTAATAGCTGTGCAAAAGCAAAAATTGATTAATAAGGGTAGTGAGAAAGCAGGAGAATTACTTGGAGGCCTTTTATCGGCAAATGATACTAAAAAGGATTCTTTGAGTGATAAGAGCGCAGAAAATGTAAAATTAAATGATGTATTGGGTGATGTGCTGTCAAACAATACAAAAAACAAGGATACAACCACCACAACTAAGGACTCGTCGGCAAAAGAAGATCCCCTGACTACAACGGCAAAAGGGATTTTAGGTGGAATTTTGGGTGGAAAGAAAAAAAATTCAAATAATTCAAAGAAACAGGAGGATACAATTAACTAATACCGAGAGAAACATACAAACCTTCATTACCCCTAATATTGAACACCGTATTATCCTCAAAAATTAAATATTGTCCCTTTATTCCTTTTAAGACACCCTTAAACTCTCTGGTTTTTTCGAGATTAAGGCTTTTCACTTTTACCGGATATTGCAGAACTGGAAATTCCATATGGGTTTCCTGATTGTTTTCTATATAATATATAGCAGCTTCTTCGGGGATGTATTTGCTTAACTTATTTCGCCATTGAATTAAATCTACGTCTTCAATTGTATTTGTGAGCATTTTACGCCAATTGGTTTTATCGCTGACATGTTCTTTTAAGGCCAGTTCCGTTATACCGGCCAAATAACGATTGGGAACCTCAACAATTTCGATGGCTTCATGTGCACCCTGATCGATCCATCTTGTGGGAATCTGCGATTTCCGTGTAACACCCACCTTTACATTACTGGAATTTGCCAGGTAAACAATATGAGGTTGTAATTGCACCTTTTTTTCATATTCCAAATCCCGGTCTTCTTTGTTTAAATGTGCCACACTAAGTTCTGGTCTCATTATCCAGTCACCCGCGGCAGGAGTTTCAAAAAAACAATTTTGACAATAACCTTGCCTGAAAATTGGCCTGTCTTCATTACAATTCAGGCACTGGTATTTTATAAAATTGAACTGCATTTCTTTGTCCAACACCTGATTGACATTTAAAAAGTCGTCATTAAATATCAAATAATACAGAATGGGTTGCCCCATTTCAGATTGCATCTTACGCAATACACCTTCGTAACCCATGAATGGCGATTTTTGTTAAAAATTCATTTGAAAATACTAACTTTAGCAGTTAGGTTTAAACCGCTAAAGATACCCAAAAATGCCAATACCTTTATTTAATTCCATTGCTTCATGGCTTTTGAAAAAGCGCTATCACCAGATAGAACTTTTTCTTAAGTACCCTGGTGAAGTACAGGAGGAAGTATTGTTTCAATTATTGGGAATAGCTGAAGATACAAAGATTGGCAGGGAGCATGAATTTGATTCAATTAAAAGCTATAAGACTTTTGCTGAACGTATTCCTATTGTTTCCTATGAAGAAATAGAACCTTTGATAGAGCGCACCAGAAGAGGAGAACAAAACATCTTTTGGCCAACTACCATAAAGTGGTTTGCAAAAAGTAGCGGGACAACAAATGCTAAAAGTAAATTTATTCCCGTAAGTGCTGAGGCATTAGAAGATTGCCATTATAAATCAGGGAAGGATTTATTATGCCTCTATTTAAACAATAATGAGAATTCTCAGTTATTTGCAGGTAAAAGTCTTCGCTTAGGAGGTAGCAAGGAGTTATACGAAGATAACGGTACATTTTTTGGGGATCTTTCAGCCATTTTAATAGATAATATGCCATTTTGGGCAGAATTGAGTAGTACACCAAGCAGTAGGGTCTCTCTTATGAGTGAATGGGAAACTAAAATGAATGCTATTATAAAGGAAAGCATACATGAAAATGTCACTAGTTTGGCTGGTGTTCCATCCTGGATGTTAGTTCTGTTAAATCAAGTATTGGAAAAAACAGGTAAGCAGGACTTATTTGAAATATGGGAAAACCTTGAAGTATATTTCCACGGCGGAGTGAATTTTAATCCATATCTGGAACAGTATCATAATCTGCTCCCAAAGAAGAGTTTTAATTATTATGAAATTTACAATGCGTCTGAAGGTTTTTTTGCCATTCAGGACAGGAATAATGCAGATGATTTATTATTAATGCTTGATTATGGGATTTTTTATGAGTTTATTCCTATGGAAACTTATGGAAGCCTGGATCAAAAAGTAATTCCATTATGGGAAGTGGAGGAGCATAAGAATTATGCCATTATAATTACTACCAATTCCGGTCTTTGGCGTTATAAAATAGGGGATACTGTTCGTTTTACTTCTACCAATCCTTACAGGATTAAGATTACAGGAAGGACCAAACACCATATTAACGCTTTTGGAGAAGAACTCATTATAGAAAATGCCGAAGAGGCTCTTAGAAATAGTTGTCAAAAAACCGGCGCTGAAATAATGGATTATACGGCAGCTCCCATTTTTATGTCAGGTAATGAAAAAGGGGCGCATGAATGGATTATTGAATTCAGAAAGGCGCCTGAGGAAATTGAATATTTTACAGAAGTATTGGATAATGCCCTCAAATCTATAAATTCTGACTATGAGGCCAAGAGATATAACAGCATGACTTTAAAAATGCCCAAAGTTCATATGGCCAGAAAAAACCTTTTCTACGACTGGTTAAAGTCTAAAGGAAAATTGGGTGGCCAACATAAGATCCCCCGATTGTCTAATGACAGGGTCTATGTAGACGAATTACTCGAAATGAATAAATAGGAATTACACCTAAACCTACCAGTTCTCACTTCAGACGGTTGTATATAATGCTAGTATATCGATGAAATGCATCCAATGAACAAAAAAATAGTGGAAATGGACAAATAATGATCATTTTGCCGCTCTAAACTTAACCAGCTTATTAATAAACTTTTCTTTTATGGCAGAACGATTGGTTGTTTTATCCGACATGTGGGGCGCTAAAAAGGGCATATGGATTACTTCGTATCTTGGCTATTTGCAACAATATTTTGATATTGTTTTTTATGATATCCGTCAACTTTCCGATATAAATCCTAAAAGTGATACAGTTGAACATGTCGGCGAAGCTCTTAATAATGGAGGCATGAATACGGCATTGGCTCAGCTTCTAAGGAAAGAAAGTGAAGAAAGCCATTACCTCACTTTTTGTGCAGGTGGCACTATTGCCTGGAATGCCGGTTTATCTGGGTTGCCAATAAAATCATTAACGGCAATCTCTCCAATGAATATTCATTTACTAAAAGAACAACCAGACTGTAAGATCAATTTACTTTATGGTGAATATCACGAGGATAAGCCAACACCGGAGTGGTTGTCAGAAATGGATGTGAATATGGAGATTATGCCTAAATTCGGCAGAGAATTATATAGCGACGACAAAGTAATCCAAAAAGTATGTATGGATTTACTAGATGCCTTATTAAAAAATACGATGAGTTTTAAGAAACGGCCTTTAGTTTCTTAATGGTTTCATAAGATAATTTATTCTCTGCATAAGGTTTGGTTACCTTAAATTCTGTTTCATCGCTGCTGGGCATTTCAAACATTGCATCTGTAAAAACAGCTTCGCATAAGGATCTTAATCCTCTTGCTCCTAACTTATATTCAATAGCCTTTTCCACGAGGTAATCCAATGCCTGTTCAGTAATATTAAAACTAATGCCATCCATGGCAAATAATTTTTCATACTGTTTAATAATGGCATTTTTGGGCTCTGTTAATATAGCTCTTAATGTTTTTTCATCCAGAGGATTCATATGCGTTAGTACAGGTAACCTTCCAATTATTTCAGGAATAAGCCCAAATTCTTTTAAATCTCTTGGTATAATATATTGAAGTACATTGGTATTATCTAAACTTTCTTCTTTCTTTGCAGCGCTATAGCCAATGGCCTGCATATTCAATCGTTTGGTTATAATCCGCTCTATTCCATCAAAAGCACCCCCTGCGATAAAAAGAATATTTTCAGTATTCACTTCTATAAATTTTTGATCGGGATGTTTTCTCCCACCTTTTGGTGGTACATTTACCATGGTTCCCTCCAATAATTTTAGTAATCCTTGTTGTACACCTTCTCCGGAAACGTCACGTGTAATAGAAGGATTGTCACTCTTACGAGCTATTTTATCAAGCTCATCAATAAAAACAATACCTCTCTCTGCCTTTTCTAAATTGTAATCCGCTGCCTGCAAAAGGCGGGTTAGGATACTTTCCACATCTTCGCCTACATATCCGGCCTCCGTTAATACGGTAGCGTCCACGATAGCTAGCGGTACATTAAGCATTCTGGCAATAGTTTTAGCCATCAATGTTTTGCCTGTCCCGGTTTGGCCCACCATGACAATATTACTTTTTTGAATCTCTATATCGTCATCTTTGGAATGAGGTTGCAATAGCCTTTTATAGTGATTATAGACCGCTACGGATAATACCCTCTTTGTGCGTTCCTGGCCAATGACGTATGTATCCAGGAAATCTTTTATCTCAATAGGTTTTTTTAAGATAAGTTCTGAAGACAGGTCATCATTCTTAGATTGCTTGGATTCTTCTGCTACTATGCCATGTGCCTGTTCTATACATCTATCACAAATATGAGCGTCCAAACCTGCAATCAAAAGATTGGTCTCAGGTTTTTTTCTTCCACAAAAAGAACATTCCAGATTTTCCTTAGCCATAACTTTAACTAGATTTCTAAACAATAACGAAACAAAAGCAATTTTGGTTCATTAAAATAACTCTATAAGACTATAAATATGGGTATTTCGTCGAAATTAATCCTTATCCCTTTCTAAAATTTCGTCAATCATACCATAATCTTTGGCTTCTTGAGCTTTCATCCAATAATCCCGATCGCTATCTTCAAATACTTTATCAAATTTTTGACCAGAGTGTTTAGATATAATTTGGTATAATTCATCCTTAATTTTAAGGACTTCGATAGCAGCAATCTCAATATCACTTGCTTGCCCCTGGGCTCCGGACATCGGTTGGTGTATCATTACCCGTGAATGTGTCAAACCGCTGCGTTTGCCTTTTTCTCCGGCGCATAGAAGAACTGCAGCCATGGAAGCGGCCATTCCAGTGCAAATAGTAGCCACATCCGGTTTAATAAATTGCATGGTATCATAGATGCCCAGGCCTGCATAAACACTACCTCCCGGAGAGTTAATATAAATCTGAATATCTTTTGATGAATCTGCACTGGCCAGAAAAAGTAATTGCGCCTGGACAATATTGGCTACCTGGTCATTAATTCCTGTTCCTAGAAAAATGATACGGTCCATCATAAGTCGCGAGAAAACGTCCATTGCAATGGCGTTCAATTGCCTTTCCTCAATAATGTTTGGGGTCATGTTAACCGGATACATACTACTAATAATACGCTCATAGTACATGCTATTGATGCCTTGGTCCTTAATGGCATAATTTTGAAATTCTTTTCCGAAATCCATATTTATAATAATATTTTTTTAAAAAAAAAGGTGCCGAAATTACTGCTTTCGGCACCGTAAAGATACTTAATTTATTTTTTAATTTTAACCGTAAACCTCTTTCACGAAATTATCATAAGTAACCTCTTTTTTCTTCAAATTCGCCTTTTCCTTATAAAGGGCAAGTAGTTTTTGACTCATTAGCTGTTCCGATAGTCTTTTTACTTCTTCCTGATTGCCCAAAACTCTGGATGCAATATTGTCCAGTTCTTCTTCTTGTGGATTTAACTGCCCGTATTGTGCCATCTGAGATTTAATAAAACCTTTGGCAAACTCTTTCAATTCATCAAATTGGATTTCAATACCGTTATCCTTAATGATTTTGCCTTCAATTAATTGATAGCGAAGTCCTTTTTCAGACTTCTCATATTCATCATTGGCCTCTTCTTCGGATAGGGATTTTTCCCCTGTGGTCTGAATCCATTTTTTAAGGAATCCGGCTGGAAGATCAAATTTTATAGTTTCAATAAGCCGTTCTGTAACATCATTCAATAGTTTCTGATCTGCCTGTTGTTCAAATTGTTTCTCCGAATCTTCTTTAATTCTTTCTCTGAGATCTTTTTCTGAAGTAATAGCATCTTTGCCAAAAAGTTTATCAAACAATTCCTGATCTAAATCCGCAGACTCCCTCTCATTGATTTCCTCTATGGTAAAACTTACTTCTATATTTAGTTTTTCTACCTTTTCCCTTTGAATTCCTAAAGCTCCGGATAATAAATAGTCTTCTTTAAAAAGGCCTTTGGTTTTCAAAATTACCGTATCACCTGCTTTTTTTCCCAGAAGACTGTCTATGGCTTTTTTACTTTTCACTTTAGACATTTCAAGGTTGGACTTATGATCTATTTCCTCTTCTTCATTTCTAAAAACACCTGTAAGTTCATCGTTCTTCCCAGCTTCAGATTTACTAATCAGTTTGCCGTATTGTTTTCTAATACGCTCAACCTGTTCATCTATCATCTTCTTATCAGCTACAATTTTATAATGAGTAACCGGTTTTTTTGTCTTTAGAGTTACTTCAAAATTAGGAGCAAGGCCCAATTCAAATTCAAAGGAAAAATCTTCTGCCTCCCAATTAAAATTATCCTGGTGTTTTGGTAGTGGATTTCCAAGGACATCTAATTTTTCTTCGGTGAGATATTTATTAAGGTTATCCTGTAAAAGTTTATTTACTTCGTCAACCAAAACGGCTTTACCGTACTGTTTCTTGATTAATCCCATCGGAACCTGACCTTTCCTGAACCCCGGAATATTTGCCTGTTTTTTATAATCCTTAAGAATTTTATCTACCTTGTCACTATAGTCTTCTTTCGTTATAGCTACTTTTACAATAGCATTTAACTCGTCTATCTGCTCTTTCTGAATATTCATTGATATCTCTTATTTGCTTTCTAAAATGGGATGCAAAAATAAGATATTTTATGAACTGGGACAAGTTTTTAAATAGCTGATTATCAAATCTTGAATCAGGAAATTTTATCCTCTTTTAAGAAGGAGAAAAAGAGAGATTCAAGAAAGGTTAATAGAAGACTGAACAATAACGCCCACCAAATAGTATCTACGGTAAACCCGGAGACAAACCTGTCTGCCAGCAATATAATCAGGGCGTTAATAATAAGTAAGAATAAGCCTAATGTTAGTATGGTTATGGGCAAGGTTAGTATGATCAAAACAGGTTTAACAATAAAATTTAGAAGGCCTAATACAATGGCCACTATGATCGCCGTGGTATAGGAGTCTACTCCAACACCAGGCAGGATATTTGCCAGTATTACTACGGCCAGGGCACTTAATAAAATTAGAATAATAAGTTTCATTTGATTAGGTCTTTAGCATTAATAAAAAGAGTGTCAAAATTAATTGGTACCCTTAAAAGTAGTTATTTTTTTTAATATTTATTATCCGGGCCCGCAGAACCCATAGAGTCAAGTCTATGCAGGTTAGCCCCTTTTTTTAAGCATTCAGAAAAACCATAGATTTTTCAATAAACTGTTGCGGGTTTTCGGCATGTAACCAATGCCCTGCATCATCGATTGTTTCAAGCTCGGCTTTCGGAAAATGATGCTTAATTTCAAACAGGTCTTCAGTAGTAATGTACTCTGATCTGCTGCCTCTTAAAAATAAGGTCGGGCCGGCAAAGGATTCTGTATGGCCAAGGGATTCCCCAATTTCTTCCATTTTTTGTGCCAGGACGTCGAGGTTGAAACGAAAGGCTAATTTTCCTTTTTCCTTCCAATAAAGGTTTTTTAATAAAAACTGCCTTATTCCCCAATCATGAATGTGTTTTGCAAGAAGAAAATCCGCCTGACTTCGAGAGGGAATTTCGTCCACTCTTAGGGTTGTTAAGGCATCAATAATATATTGATGATGAGGAGGATAAAATTTTGGAGCAATGTCGGCAACTATTAGTTTATCAACTGAATCCTGATACTTACAAGCAAAGGTCATTGCCGTTTTACCACCCATAGAATGACCCAGGATACAAGCACTTGAAAACTTATAATAGTTAAAATAGTGGTATAAATCCTCGGCAAGAATGGTATAATTAAACTCCTCTGACCAGAAGCTCTTACCATGATTTCGTTGATCTATAAGATGAACTTCATAACCATGTTGTGCATATTGGGTACCCAGCGTTTTCCAATTATCCAACATTCCCAAAAAGCCGTGAAGGATCATTAAAGGTTTACCTTCACCTATGATGTTTGAATGAAGTAATGACATTAGCGTAATTTGTGTAAATACATATTTATAACGTTTTCCAATCCCAGATATAACGATTCGCAGATTAGGGCATGCCCTATAGATACTTCAAGCAGATTAGGGATATTATCTTTAAAATACTTAATATTATTGAGACTTAAATCATGTCCGGCATTAATACCCAGACCTAGTTCATGAGCAGCAATAGCGGCATCAATGAAAGGTTGAATCCCAAGTTTGTTGCCTGCTTCATAGCTCTTTGCATACTCTTCGGTATAGAGCTCAATTCTGTCGGCACCAGTTTTGGCGGCACCGGTAATCATACTTATTTCGGGATCAACAAATATTGAAGTTCGAATATTTTTTTCTTTGAAAATTCCAATGATTTCCTTTAGAAAGTCTTTATGAGTTATAGTGTCCCAGCCGGCATTAGAGGTAATAGCATTAACTGAGTCGGGAACCAGAGTGACCTGAGCGGGTTGAACTTCGAGCACCAAATCAATAAACTTATCAATTGGATTCCCCTCAATATTCAATTCAGTAGTTACTATCTTTTTGAGCTTACGAGCATCCTCATATTTTATATGTCTTTCGTCTGGTCGGGGATGAATAGTGATTCCTTGCGCACCAAATTCTTCTATATCGGCAACTACTTTTAAGAGATTTGGAACATTTCCACCTCGTGAATTTCTTAGAGTAGCTATTTTGTTAACATTAACACTTAGTTTTGTCATTTTGCGATATTTATATTTTCCAGGGATCAAAAATACAAATTAGGCATACCTTTTGATGTTTAAAATTAGTATTTTGCGTAAGATTTTAAGCCCATGCAGATTCAATCTCATATAATTGATACAATTCCAGTTTTTAATTTGGAGGGAACGCTTAATGAGGTTATTCATTTTTTTAAGCATACCACCTATTCACATGTGGCTATAGTTGAGAATAATATTTTTTTAGGGGTCTTATCGGAAAATGATCTTGAAACCTTTGAGAGTGAGAAAAAAATTGAAGACTACAAATATAATCTTGAGTCCTTTTTTGCATTAAAAAGTACTTCATGGCTCGATGTTCTTGAACAATTTGCAAGGAATGAATGTAATTTGTTGCCGGTGTTGGATGACGAAAAAAAGGTAATAGGTTATTATGACCTTAATGATATTGTTGGTGTTTTTATAGATACGCCATTCTTTACAGAACCGGGGGGAATACTCGTAGTAGCAAAAGGTATAAAAGACTATTCTTTCAGTGAAATATCTCAGATAGTTGAAAGTAATAATACCAAGTTACTCGGAGCATTTATTACTGATATTCGAAATGATATTATTCAGATTACAATAAAAATTAGTACCGGTAATTTTAGTGAAGTGGTCCAAACCTTCCGGCGATACAATTACAATATTCTCTTTGGTAATAAGGATGATCAGTTTATTGAGAATTTAAAAGAAAGATCAGATTATCTCGACAAATACCTTAATGTTTAAATTCTATGCGGGGAAGTGTTCTGAAAAAAATGATTTCACCCTCATTGGCGTAAGTAATAGTAGGCTAATTTCGTAAACCATCCTAATATGAAAATTGCAATATATGGTCAGAGCTACGAGAGTGAGGCCTTAGATTGTGTTTTGGAGTTATTGGATGAATGCAAGAATGTTGGCGCTGAAGTATATATTGAATTGGATTTCTACACGCAATTATCCGTTTCAAGACAAATAGCAAATTACAGGACTTTCGATCGCAAAACCGGTTTGGATCCGACTTTTGAAATGTTCGTGAGCTTTGGAGGGGATGGAACTATTTTAAGAGCTATTACGTATATCCGCGATTTGGGGATTCCTATAGTTGGAGTAAATACAGGAAGACTTGGTTTTCTATCCACTTTAAAAAAAGAAGAAGTCAGAAGAGTAGTTACCGAATTTGCTTCCGGGGCTTATTCCATAGTCGAGCGCAGTTTGGTAGAAGTATCTGCCGATTTTGATATTCCTGAATTCAGGGATATGAATTACGCGTTGAACGAAGTATCTGTAAGCAGGAAGGATACTACTTCAATGATAACCGTGGAAACACATCTTAATAATGAATATTTAACTTCTTATTGGGCAGATGGCCTTATAGTAGCAACACCAACTGGATCTACAGGCTATTCTTTGAGTTGTGGAGGCCCCGTTATAATGCCGGGAGTACAATCTCTTGTAATTACCCCAATTGCCCCCCATAACTTAAATGCAAGACCCTTAGTGATCTCTGACGACACCATCATTAGATTAAAAGTATCGGGGCGCGAGGTGAATCATCTTGTTTCTTTAGATTCCCGAATTGCCACCATCGAAAATGGTCAAGAAATAATCGTTAAAAAGGCTCCATTTACTATAAAAATGATTACCTATACTTCCGAGAGCTTTTTGGAAACCATTAGAAACAAATTGCTGTGGGGCCAGGATAAGCGGAATTAGATACTTCCTTAAAACAATAAAAAACGGCAAATACTGTTTATCAAAAGTAAATAGGGGTATATGATAATAGTTGTAAAATACTATATTAATTATATTTGCAAACTTTTGAATTTAATGAGAGCGTTTATTGTTGTTATTCTTTTACTCGGATTTGGCTTGATAAATGCCCAAACTTATGAAATTGGAGTTTATGCGGGGGGTACCAATAATATTGGAGATGTTGGCAGAACAAACTATATAGCACCTTCGGGTCCGGCGATTGGGGGTATTTTTAAATGGAATAAAAGTAAACGTTATGCTTGGAGAGCCAGCGTGATTTATGGAAAGTTTACTGCCGATGATACAAAATCAAGTATTTCTTCCAGACGCCAAAGGGCCTATAAAATGGATAATTCTGTGATAGAGGCATCCGCAGGATTGGAATTTAATTTTGTAGATTACAATTTGCATAAATTGGGACCTGCGTTTACCCCGTATTTGTATACGGGTATTACCTATTTCAGATATGAGTATAAATATTTTGATGCCGGGCAGGTGCAGGATTTAGATCAAAAAGATGGTTCTTTTGCCATTCCAATGACTGCGGGCATGAAGATAAGGTTGTCACAGTTTTTGATTTTAGGTGCGGAAATAGGGGCACGCTTGACTTTTACTGACAATTTAGATGGCAGTAATCCGGAAGGATCTAATTTTGAGCAGTTTAAATTTGGAAATATTTTTAGTGATGATTGGTATGTTTTCTCAGGAATTACATTAACTTATACCTTTGGTAGAAAACCATGTTCCGATTGTTTTGAGTAACACTTATTATGGACACTATTGATGATATAAAAAACGGGAAACTTCCGAAGCATCTGGCTATTATAATGGATGGTAATGGCAGATGGGCTAAACAAAAGGGACGACTACGTGTTTTTGGTCATGAGCATGGTGTTAAAGCAGTACGCGATGTAGCTGTAAACTGTTCAAAGATTGGAATTAAGTACCTTACTCTATATGCCTTTTCTACAGAAAACTGGAAACGACCTAAAATAGAAGTTGATACCTTAATGAAATTATTGGTATCCTCTTTAAAAAAAGAACTTCCTACTCTGAACGAGAATGATATAAAACTAAATGCCATTGGCAATATTGAATCTCTTCCGGCCAGGGCACTTGCAGAACTTAAAGAAGTAATGGCCAAGACTAGTCAGAATTCAACAATGACCCTGACTCTTGCGCTAAGCTATGGTTCAAGAGAAGAGATTAAAAATGCGATTCAAAGCATTAGTGCCAAAGTTAAAAATAATATAATTTCTCCCGAAAATATTGATGAAACCATTATTAATAACCATCTTTACACGCGAAATTTACCAGACGTAGACTTGCTAATCCGAACCAGTGGTGAACACAGGATTAGCAATTTTTTACTTTGGCAGATAGCGTATGCTGAACTATATTTTACCGATGTATTTTGGCCCGATTTTAAAGAGCATCATTTGTTAGAGGCTATAAAGAATTACCAGCACAGAGAACGAAGATTTGGAAAAACTAGCGAACAACTCAACTAGCGATATGAAGAAGTTCATATCACTTGAACTTCTTATTTTATTTTTACTACTCCTTTTTACTACTTTCAGTTCTGCTCAGGAAACTTCGTATGGAAATGGCAAAAAGTATATACTCGGGGGAATTGAAGTTAAAGGCTTGCAAAGTTATAATGAGCAGACTGTCAAAACATTTACCGGACTTAGGGATGGCCAGCCGATTACGGTTCCAGGTGATCAAATTAGTGCGGTAATTAAAAAGCTATGGGATCTTGAATTGTTTAGCGATATTAATTTTTATATCTCAAATATTGAAGGGGATAAGGTTTTCCTGGAACTTGATATAGTGGAAAGACCAACCTTATCTAAGGTAACGGTTTATGGGATTAAGAAGAAAAAAATTGATGAAATAATTAAAGAAACAGACCTTAAAAAAGGAAAAAAGGTAACAGAGAGTTTTATTTCAAATACCAGAAACTATATTGAGAATAAATATAAAAAGGATGGTTATTTAAATGCCAAGGTTACAATTGCTACCGCCGTGGACACATCAGACACCAATGCGGAAAGCATGGTGGTTAATATAAAGACAGGAGATAAAGTTAAGATTAAAAATATTACTATTGACGGGAATAAAATGCTCTCGGACAAGCAGCTTCGAAAAGCACTGAAGAATACCAAAAAACAGCAATTCGGCAGGGTTTGGAAAAAATCGAAATATATTGAAGCTGACTATCAGGAAGATCTTGCAGCAATGGTCGACAAATATGCAGAGAAAGGTTACAGGGATGCCAGAGTTATCACAGATTCTATTACCATAGTTAATGCCAAGAAAATAAATATAGATATAAAAGTTGAGGAAGGGAATAAATATTATTTTGGGAAAATAGATTTTATTGGGAATTCAGTTTATACTGATGCTCAGCTAAATAAGGTTTTGGGAATTAAAAAAGGAGACACATACAACGGTGTACTCCTGAGAGAGCGTATTGCGGATGATTCTAAACCTGATGCTGAAGATATCACAAACCTCTATCAAAATAATGGTTATTTGTTCTCACAAATAAATCCGGTTGAAGTATCTGCTCAGAACGATACCATAAATTTTGAGATAAGGATTATTGAAGGGAAAGAGACTTTTTTAAATCACGTACTTGTTGAAGGGAATGACAAAACCAATGATCATGTTATTTATAGAGAATTAAGAACTCGTCCCGGGCAGAAATACAGTAAAGACAACATTGTTCGTAGTGTAAGGGAATTGGGGCAACTAGGCTTTTTTGATGCCGAACAAATAAAACCGGATATTTTAAACCCGGATCCCAATGCCGGGACGGTTGATTTGAAGTACAGCCTTGTGGAATCCGGATCGAGTCAGATAGAGTTACAAGGAGGTTATGGAGGCGGCGGATTTATTGGTACCCTTGGATTGTCTTTTAATAACTTTTCTATAAAAAATATTTTTAATGGTAAGGCTTATAAACCTGTTCCTATGGGAGATGGGCAAACATTTGCATTGCGTTTGCAAGCCAGCAGAACTTTTAGGGTTTATAGTCTTAATTTTTCAGAACCATGGCTTGGTGGCAAAAAGCCGGTAAGGTTTAATATGTCATTTTCCAGGACACAGCAATTCTTGGCATCTTTTGACAACTCAGGAAGGATTCAGGTAAATAAAGATCAGCAATTTTCCATAACGGGCGTTTCCGTTGGACTGGCAAAAAGATTACAATGGCCAGATGATTTTTTTACAATATCTCATGCATTGGGTTATCAATTATATGATTTTCAGAATTACAATTCCGGCCTCTTTAGATTTGGTAATGGGACGTCTAATTCCCTTGCCTATACTTTAGGAATATCCAGGAGTTCGGCAGGACCTGGAAGAATATTTCCATTAGCAGGGTCTATTTTTGAAGTGACCGCCAAGTTAACACCCCCATATTCTCTTTTTAGCGATAAAGACTATAAAGGTTTGCAGGAAAGAAGTAATGAGCTTAGTGAGATAAATCAACAACGTCCTTTGACCCCGGATGAAATATCGGAACAGGAGTCAATAGAACAGGAGAGATTTAAGTGGTTAGAGTATTTCAAAATTAAATTTAAGGGAGATTGGTATACGCAAATAGTAGGGAAATTAGTACTGCGCACAAATATTGAGTTTGGTTTTCTGGCAAGTTATAACAGCGATGTGGGAACAGTACCATTCGAACGATTCTTCATGGGAGGAGATGGTCTTGGGGGTAATTTTACATTAGATGGTAGAGAGACCATTCAATTAAGGGGTTATGAGAATAATTCCATTACGCCAATAAATCCTGTTACCGGGCAACAGGAAGGTGGAATCATATTTAATAAGTATTCCTTGGAACTTCGATATCCATTAACATTAAAGCCCTCTGCATCTATTTATGCCTTAACTTTTTTAGAAGCTGGAAATAATTTCAACAATTTTCAGGAATATAATCCGTTTCTCTTAAAACGATCGGCCGGAGTGGGTGTCCGGATATTTATGCCGGCTTTTGGTCTATTGGGAATTGACTTTGGTTATGGTTTTGATGAAGATGGCCGTCCACAGTCTGCAGGCGCTGGTCCAAGCGGATGGCAAACGCACTTTATTATAGGACAACAGTTCTAATCTAGGAATTTTCCAATAACGCTTTAAGTTAATCCACTCATTTTAAAATAATTAGTAATTTTGGCACGATATTTTCTATGTAATAAAATGAATTAAATGATGAAGACAAAAGTTCTTTTAGTAGCGGTAGGTTTATTGCTTTGGTCTAACACATTTTCACAAAGGGGTGTAAGAATAGGTTATGTAGACATGGAGTATATTCTAGAAAATGTTGAAGAATACCGAGATGCAAGCGAGCAATTGGAAAACAAAGTGCAACGATGGAAAATAGAAATTGACCAGAAGCAAAGCGAAGTCGATCAAATGAAGAAGGATTTGATGGCAGAAAAAGTGTTGTTGACAAATGAACTTATCCTTGAACGGGAGGAAGAAATTCAAATTCTGGAAAAGGAAATGATTGAATACCAGCAAAACCGATTCGGGCCTAATGGTGATTTGGTTCTGCAAAAGGAAAGGTTAATTCAGCCTATACAGGATCAGGTTTTTAATGAAGTACAAAAAATTGGATCAAATAAAAAATACGATTTTATTTTTGATAAATCGGCGGATGTTGTAATGTTGTACTCCCAAAAAAGACACGACATAAGTGAATTAGTGCTGAGAGGAATAGCGAGGACCAGGAAGGTAAGTGCGCCGAAGGCGAAGGCCAAAAGCCAGTTAGAAACCTTTGAAGGTGAACCGGAAGAAGAGGAAATTAGTGATGCCCTCCTCGAGAGACAAGCAATGGCAAAACAAGCGGAAGAAACAAGAATCAAAACTGCCGAGGAACGTAGGGAAGAGCAACTTAGAATAAGAGAAGAGCGAAAAAAGGCGTATGAAGAAAGAAGAAAGAAATTATTAGAGGAGCGGGAGGCAAAGAAGAAAGAAAAAGTAGAAGAAAGAAAAGAAGTAATTGAAAAGAAAGAAGACACTATAAACTAAAACTCAAAATCAAATTAAATTAACACTCAAAAAGTAAATTCAAAAATCATGAAACAGTTTAAAAAAGTAGCAATAGTCATAATTTTATTAGTAGCCGCTACTAGTTTTGTAAATGCACAAAGCAAAATCGCGCACATCAATGTAACGGAATTATTGGGCGAGATGCCAGAAATGAAGGCAGCACAGGCAGAATTAAAAAAACTACAGGAAACATACCGGGCAGATATTGAAAGTTCTATGACGGAGCTTAAGAATAAATATACTCAGTATTCCAATGAAGCTACTTCAAAATCTGAAGAAGAGAATCAAAAAAGAGCTCAGGAACTTCAGGGTTTTGAAAAGAATATTGGAGATGCTCAACAAGCTGCACAGCAGGAATTAGCCAAAAAACAAGCAGAATTGTTTGAGCCTATTTCTATAAAGGCAAAAGCCGCTATAGAAAAAGTAGCTGCTGCTCAAGGCTATGATTATGTGATAGATGCTACCCAAGGTGGTGGTTTAATTGTTGCAAAAGGAAAGGATCTTTTAGCCGAAGTAAAACAGGAATTAGGATTTTAATTTTTGTAATGTTATAACTTATATTAAAACTGTCCTTTTTTAAGGACAGTTTTTTTTGTTTAATTATTTTAAAAGCAACTAGACTTCAATTCTTTTTAGATCATTGACCAATTAGCAGGCAATATTTTACTAATAGCGTAATGGGGTGAAGGGGTTTTTATAATATTTTCTCAGGTACTGAAGCCTTGTTTTAGGAATGTATAACTTTGTTGTTGAAAATTATTTATAGTAAACCGCATTTTACATGAATGCAAAACCCATAGGTATTTTTGATTCTGGAGTAGGAGGTACTTCCATATGGAAAGAAATACATACGCTGCTGCCTCATGAGGATACTATTTATTTGGCAGATAGTAAGAATGCTCCTTATGGTCAAAAAACCAAAGAAGAAATAATTTCTTTAAGTGTCAAGAACACTGAACTTTTGCTCTCAAGAGGCTGTAAACTCATTGTTGTTGCCTGTAATACAGCTACCACCAATGCAATATCATATTTACGAGAAAATTACAAGGTCCCTTTTATAGGTATTGAACCGGCTATTAAACCGGCGGCACTCAATTCCGGAACAGGAACGGTGGGAGTATTAGCAACAAAGGGAACTTTAAGCAGCAGTCTCTTTTTAAAAACCTCTAAGGATCATGCAGGCGAAATAATCCTTGTTGAGCAAGAAGGGGTTGGACTTGTTCCATTAATTGAATCTGGGAAAATAAATTCTACAGAGACGAAACAATTATTGATTAACTATATTAAGCCTATGCTCGAGGCAAATATGGATCATATGGTTTTAGGGTGTACGCACTACCCCTATTTAATTCCGGTTTTAAGGGAAATATTGCCTCCTCATGTGAAAATTATCGATTGCGGTGCTGCTGTGGCCAAGCAAACCCTTGCAGTTCTTAATAAAGAAAATCTCCAAAACCCTAAAAAAACCCCGGGTGAAATTCAGTTTTACACAAATAAGGATACAAAGATCTTAACTTCATTTTTGGAAGATGTTGATGAATTAAAGCAAATCGCATATCTAAATTTTTGAAGCCAATGCCCGCAAAATAAATTATATATTCAATCTATAATTATTGTTTATACCAGGGTTGAAAATGAATAATTTAAATTTTTCCTAGGGTTTCCGTCTTTGATAGGTGAGATAAGTAAAGTTGTAATTATGTCTTTCATCACTTGCGTGAAATTCCTCTTTAGTCAGTTTCCATATTTTTTCATCTATTTCCGGAAAATAGGTATCAGCATCGAAAGATTCATGGACTCTTGTGATTTCCAAGACATTGGCATGGGGCATCCCCAAATCATAGATTTCTCCTCCGCCGATAATATAGGAAAGGGAATCATCCTGTACCAGATTCAAAGCTTCCCCCATTGAATGTACCACAATACAGTGGGGTAATTCAAGATTATATTTGAGGTCTCGTGTAATGATTATATGTGTGCGGTTTGGAAGTGGTTTTGGAAAACTTTCAAATGTTTTCCTGCCCATAATAATTTTATGACCAGTTGTTAATTGTTTAAAACGTTTAAAATCATCCGGAAGGTGCCAGAGAAGATCATTATCCTTTCCTAAGGCATTATTCCTTCCAATGGCAGCTATCATAACAATCTTACCCACTAATCTTTTTTTTTATAATTAGTCATCGGAAAATCGGTTTCAATTTCGTTTTGAAGTTCCTTTATCCGCTGCTTTTGTTTTACAATTAATTTTTCACGTTGTGCACGTTCCCAGTCAATTCCCATAAACTTTTGAGTGACATAGACATTTACTACATGCACAACAAACAAAAACGCCCAGAAAGTAATAGCCCATATAAACCAGTTATATTCCTCACCGTATTTTAGAATTTTGTTTATCAAAATAAGAAATACACTCCCTATAAGAAATAGCACAAAATGAACGTATAGGTCTTTTTTTTGCTTAATTCGTTTATGTGCATACTCGAGCTGTTCATGCTGTTCTCTATCTATAATGGATTCACTTTTATTTTTGGAAAACATTCTAATAGTTATCTTTAGATACAAAGATACAGCAAATCAAAAATTACAATGACTATCAAGGATGCTAAATAATAGAAAATCATATCCTGTCCTTAACCATTGTATTTATGCAAATACTGCGGCATATGGTCTTTTGGGGGAGGAACTTTTGGAGTGGCGTCAAAATCACGATTTGGATTACCTGATTGGAGGCAGTTCTATGAAAATTGAGAGTTTAGGCCTTATAAGCGAGGCAAGAGATATGGTTGGAACGTTTTTTAAGTGCAAGAGTGATCTGGTTGCCCTGGTTCCTAATTTTTCTTTAGGTCTGAACATGTTGCTCGAAGGACTAGATAGCAGAGAACATATTTTGTTACTTGAAAATGACTACCCTTCTGTTAATTGGCCTTTTGAAAGTAGAGGTTTTCAAATTTCTTATGCTAAAATAGATGAAAAGTTAGAACAGAATATTTTAGAAAAAGTCAGGACCAATTCTATAACGGTATTAGCTCTTAGTTTGGTTCAATGGATAAACGGAATACGTGTAGATCTGGATTTTCTTAAATCTTTAAAAGAAGAATTCCCACAGCTTATGATCATTGCAGATGGGACTCAATTTTGTGGGGCTTTTGAAATTGATTTTGAAAATTCGGGGATCGATGTGCTCGGGGCGAGTGGCTATAAATGGCTGTTGGCAGGAACGGGTAATGGATTTATGCTATTCAAAGATTTAGCCAAAGTAAGATTCACAATTAAAACCACTGGATTCAATTCTGCCAATGCCGTTCTCACTGCAAAGAATACAATACCTTTTAATAAACAGTTTGAGCCAGGGCATCTCGATAGTCTGAATTTTGGAAGCCTTAAATGTGCACTGGGCGTTCTGAATGATATTGGTATGAAAGAAATCACGGCTCATAACGAGAATTTAAGTAAAAAGGCTTGTAAGGGTTTTAGCGAATTAGGGCTGTTAAATAAAGATATTATCCATAGAAATCTGCATAGTACCATTTTTAATATTAAAGGCAATAATGCGTTATTTAATCATTTAATGGAAGAAAATATCGTCTGTTCCAGACGTGGAGAAGGTATTCGACTTAGTTTTCACCATTATAATACGGTGGAAGATATAGATTCTATTTTGGAGATCCTTAGAAAGATGAAGTAGAAATTACCTACTTGAGAAAAGAACCCAGACCTTTTTACTAAAGTGAGCTAAAAGACATGAATATTTTAAGAAATCAATAATTATGATTTTAATCATTGGAAATGAGGAATTTAATGTATTATTTTTGCACCGTAATCACATAAATTAAAAAACATGTCAATCGCAAAACAATATTTGAAAACAAAACCAATATGCAAGGTTACTTTTACAGTACCTGCTGAAGATGCAAAAAAAGTAGCTGTAGTAGGAGATTTCAATAACTGGAATCCCAAAGGAAGCATGTTGAAAAAACTTAAAAACGGAACTTTCAAAGGAACGTTTGATTTACCAAAAGAGAATACTTACGAGTTTAGATACCTCGTAGATGGGAATTATGTTAATGAGACAGAAGCAGATCGTTACCAGTGGAATGAATTCGCTGGTTCTGAAAATGCTGTATTAGAGCTGTAATTAACAGTTAGTATTAAAGAGACCGGGATGTTCATGGAATATCCCGGTTTTTTTATTCAATAATTTCTACACCCTTCCAAAAAGCTACAGAACCCTTAATTTGTTTTGCCAGTTCACTGATTTCAGGGTAATACCAAGCCGCATCTTTGTTTTCCACTCCATTAACCTCCAGGGTATAATACGATGCAATACCTTTCCATGGGCATGTAGTATGTGTTGTACTAGGTTTAAAATACTCTTTTTTTATGCTTTCAGAAGGAAAGTAATGATTGTTCTCAACTACAATTGTATCGTTACTTTCGGCTACAATTGTATTATTCCAAATAGCTTTCATATCTATTTTTTTAAAATATAATTTTTATAAAATTTATTCTCATCACTAAAAATTCTGCTTATTTGCATTCCTGCTTTGTCCGCTAACCATGAGACTATATTGTCGTCATATTTTTGCGAAATTTCTGTATGTATAGTTTCCCATGCATCAAAAGTTATGGTAAGATCAAGCCCGTTAATGTGCACTGTCTGATTTTCCCTGGCCACCAAGTAACTTTTGGCAGTACCTGTTGCCGGATCGTATACTTCCCAGTGCAAGAACTTATTGAGATCAAAATTGGCATCCAACTCGCTATTTATTCTTGCTAACAAATTTTTATTAAACCTTTCGGTTATCCCTGCAGCATCATTATAGGCATTTAGGATGGTCTGCGGATCTTTTTTTTGATCAAAACCAATAAACAAAAGATCATCATCAGTCATTAATTTTTGTATACTCATCAAAAATTCCACTGCCTGCGGATGAAGTAAATTACCAATATTTGAACCCAAAAACATAATGACTTTCCTCTTGTGCTGCATTTTGCAGAGGTTTTCAAGGGTTTCAAAATAGGTGCCCTGTAAAGACGCTACACGTACCGAAGGAAGTTCATTGTTGATTGAATCCTCAAGTTGAATCAGGGCATTCTCGCTAATATCTATCGGCACATACTGAAAAGGAATTCCCTCAGCCACAAGATGTCTTAACAGAATTTTTGTTTTCTTTCCATCTCCTGCACCAAGCTCAATAAGGTTAAATTCCTTTGAATCTTTAAAAAATGCTCGGCATATTTCATCTTTAAATTTATCAAGAATTTTAAACTCGCTATTTGTCAGATAGTATTCTGGCATATCCATAATTTCCTGAAACAACTTATCTCCTTTTGCATCATAGAAATATTTTGAAGATAAATGTTTAGGAAAATCAGTAAGTCCTTTATAGACGTCTTTATGGAATTGAGACGTTGAAATCAATGTTGTTTTTTGTTGCATGCTGATTTTGTCGGAATTATTTGGCCAACCTTAACCCGGTATACTGCCATCTTAGATGGGGGTAAAAAAAATTACGGTATGTGAGGCGCGTATGATTGGATGGCGTGGCGAATGATCCTCCCCGAAGAACTTTCTGACTTACCATAAATTTACCATTATACTCACCTAAGGCCCCTTCTTCTTTCTGATAACCAGGGTAAGGCAGGTATGCGCTTTCTGTCCATTCCCATCGGTCGCCCCATGGAAAATATTGCTGCGCTACTTCCCATTCAAATTCAGTAGGCAAGCGGCAACCTCTCCATTGTGCGAAGGCAAAGGCCTCAAAATATGAAAGATGAGAAACCGGAGTATTCGGATTAATTTTTTGTAGTCCTTCAAGGGTATAACTATACCAATCTCCATCAATAAGATGCCAGTAGAGGGGGGAAGAAATCTGATTTTTACAAACCCAATCCCATCCTTCGGCGTGCCAGAATTCAAATGAAGTATAACCACCGGCATTAACAAATTCCAAATATTCTTTGTTGGTAATAAGTTTATTTGAAATTTCATAAGTATGTAAATACACCTTATGCCTTCCTAATTCATTGTCAAAGCAAAATGTATCTAAGTCGTGGCCAATTTCATATATGCCGGCATCAATTGCGATCCAATCCTGTTGGTGACTTTCTTCCCTGTGTTCTTTAATTGAATCTGAATAGGCTGGTAAAAGCGGATTATTACCTAAAATGTATTTGATATCTGTTAATAATAGTTCCTGATGCTGCTTTTCATGATGTATACCAATTTCTAAAAGTTGAAGTAGATTCTCATCCGAGTTTTTATCTAAAAGTATTTTGATGGCATTTGTTACATAATTTCTATAGGCGTATACTTTTTGGACTGATGGTCTTGAAAGATTGCCACGGTCTGAGCGGATGACTCTTTTTCCCACAGTTTCATAATAGCTGTTGAATACAAATGAAAAGTCCTCATCGTAAACCTTATAATCCTTTAAATATGGTTTGAGCAGAAACTCCTCGAAGAACCAGGTTGTATGCCCAAGGTGCCATTTGGGTGGGGAAACATCTTCTATGGGCTGAACCACATAGTCTTCAATTTCCAGAGGGGCACATATGGTTTCACTTTCTTTTCTGGTGCTTAGGAATGTTTCCAGGAGTGTCTGGGTGAGAAGCATAACGCAGTTTTTCTTTTAAATATAAGAATTTATGCGCGGAGATGAAATTATTTAATAATTACACCGCTACGGCTCCTTTGATATGCGGATACGGATCGTAATACAACAGCTTAAAATCTTCAAATTTAAAATCAAAGATATTTTTGACTTCAGGATTAAGGACCATTTTTGGTAATGACCTGGGCTCTCTGCTGAGCTGGAGCTCTATTTGCTCTAAGTGATTGTTGTATATATGGGCATCGCCAAAAGTATGGATAAATTCACCAGGTGCATAACCGCATACCTGGGCTATCATAAGCGTAAATAAAGCGTATGAGGCAATATTAAATGGAACCCCTAAAAATATATCTGCACTTCGTTGATACAACTGACATGATAATTTCCCATCTGAAACATAAAACTGAAAAAATGCATGGCAGGGGGGCAATGCCGCTTTTCCGTTTGCGACATTTTCCGAAAAGGATTTTGAAGTATCTGGCAATACACTTGGATTCCATGCAGTTACCAGCATTCTTCGGCTATCCGGATTTTCTTTTAAGGTTTTAATGACTTCGGTTATTTGATCTATGTGCTCCCCATTCCAATTGCGCCACTGATGGCCATAAACTGGCCCTAATTCACCATTTTCATCAGCCCATTCGTTCCAGATCCTAACTCCATTTTCCTGCAGGTAATTAATATTGGTATCACCTTTTAAAAACCATAGCAATTCATAAATGATAGATTTCAAATGTAATTTTTTGGTAGTTATCATGGGAAATCCCTCGCTGAGGTCAAATCGCATTTGGTAACCAAATACACTATAGGTGCCGGTTCCGGTCCTGTCTGATTTTTGAGCCCCTGTTTTAAGAACATGCTTTAGTAGATCGTGGTATTGCTTCATAAAAAATAAACTTTCTGAGACGAATTTAATGAAAGATAGATTGGGTTGCTTTTTGAGTTTTAAAAACTTATTAACCAGGCGGGATTTCTAATTGACTTTTAAAAAGGATCTAACCCAATATCATCCCTGCGATTGTAGCGGACAGCAACGAAGCAATAGTTCCTCCTAAAACTGCTCGCATACCAAATTCTGATAGTGTTTTTCTCTGACCGGGTGCTAAGGAGCCTATTCCTCCAATTTGAATACCTATTGAAGCAAAATTGGCAAAGCCACATAACATATAGGTTCCCATGATTATAGATTTACTGTAGGCAAAATGAGTGGTATTTAGCACATTCTTCAGGTCTGCCAATTGCAGATATCCCACAAATTCACTGGCAGCCAGTTTAATACCAAGCAATTGCCCCATAAGCATAATATCTTCAGTATTCACTCCTATTAGCCACATTAACGGGGCAAAAATGGTTCCCAAGATGGCTTCAAGAGAAAAAGACTGATAGGAAGAATTGGCAGCGATCCAGTCATTTAAGCTGGTAAAATCTCCTACCCAACCCAAAATACCATTGATCATGGCTATAAAGGCAAGAAATACGAGTAACATAGCACCAACATTTACTGCAAGCTTTAAACCTTCAGTAGTTCCATTTGCAATCGCATCGAGCAGATTGGTTCCTATTTTATCTGAAGAAATTTGAATATCCTTATTAACTGCTTCGGTTTGCGGGTATAAGATTTTAGATACTACTATAGCTCCCGGAGCCGCCATCACAGAAGCGGCTAACAGATGTTTGGCGAACTGAAGTCTTAACAAGGGGTCATCACCCCCTAAAAATCCAATATATGCAGCCAGAACAGCTCCGGCAACAGTGGCCATTCCACCAATCATTACCAGAAGCATTTCAGACCGGTTCATTTTCTCTAAGTATGCTTTGATTAGCAAAGGAGCTTCCGTTTGTCCTAAAAATATATTGCCCGCAACACTCAGACTTTCGGCACCGGATATACCCAAGGATTTAGATAAAAGCCATGCCAGCCCTTTTACCACTTTTTGAATAATTCCCAGGTAAAATAAAACTGATGTCAGGGCGGAAAAGAAAATAATAGTAGGTAACACCTGGAATGCAAAAATAAATCCGAATTTATCCATATCCACAACAAGACCTTCAAACAAAAATTCACTACCAGCCCTTGTATAATCCAGAATACTTACAAATACTTTCCCAATTGCTTCAAAGGCCGATTGTATAATAGGAACCTGTAAAACACCAATGGCTATTAATAATTGAATAGAAAGTCCAATTCCAACAGTTCTCCAATTAATTCCCTTTCGGTTTGCACTAAAGATATAGGATATAAATATGAGTATAAACATCCCCAAGGTGCCTCTCCAAAATGAGTTAAATGAGAATCCCTGATTAGGAGTTATGATGTCCAGAGTCTGGGTGGAAATGTCATTTATGGTAGTGGTATCTATGGTAATCGACAGAGAATCGGGAATAAGAACTGTCTGAGCTGCTAAAGGAAATGAAAAAGTCAATAAAAATAAAAGAATCCAAAACCTAAGGTTCATAGAAGAGATGCTATATTATCAATTGCGTTTGGATATTTCATCCCTTAGTTTCGCAGCTTTTTCATAGTCTTCGTTGGCCACCGCCTTGGCTAACTCTTTGTTAAGTTCCTCGAGGCTTAATTCTTTATACGGAGTAGTAGTACCCGGATCTATTTCTACGGTTTCACCCTCCTGTAAAATTTCATCAACCACTATACTGTCATCACCCTCTTCTTTCTCCTTATCCTTGGATGAAAACTTAAGGAAAATACCCGCTTTGTCTAGAATGGTTTTATAAGTAAAAATGGGTGCGTTAAAACGAAGTGCAAGAGCAATGGCATCGCTTGTCCTCGCATCTATTATTTCTTCAATTTTATCACGCTCACAGATAATACTTGAATAAAAGACTCCATCCACCAATTTATGTATGATGACCTGTTTTACGACAATATCAAACCTGTCTGAAAAATTTTTGAAAAGATCATGGGTAAGAGGTCTTGGAGGTTTTATCTCTTTTTCAAGGGCAATGGCAATAGATTGCGCTTCGAAAGCCCCAATGACTATCGGTAATTTTCTATCCCCATCTACTTCATTTAAAATAAGGGCATAAGCCCCATTTTGCGTCTGGCTATAAGAAATACCTTTTATTTTTAACCTTACTAAGCTCATATCTATAAGTAAACCACTTAGGGCTTTTTAAATAAGGGTTATCCAGATATTTAAATAGCCCTTTAGGGGCACAAATTAACAAAAATTAAGCGTTTTGGGCCTTAAATTCTTTTAATTTTTCAATGAGTTCGGGTACTACTTCGAAGGCATCACCCACTATACCATAATCTGCAGCCTTAAAAAATGGTGCTTCGGGATCAGTATTGATTACAACTTTTACTTTAGACGCATTAATTCCGGCAAGATGCTGTATAGCTCCTGAGATACCAATAGCTATATAAAGATTACTGGCAACGGGTTTCCCTGTTTGTCCAACGTGCTCACTATGAGACCGCCAGCCCATATCTGAAACTGGTTTAGAGCATGCTGTGGCAGCTCCGAGAACTTCGGCTAATTCTTCGATCATACCCCAATTTTCGGGACCTTTCAGCCCTCTTCCTCCGGACACGACTATGTCTGCATCGGCTATAGTTGCCTTACCAACTACTTTATCAATATTAACTGATTGAACAGAGAAATCGGAATCAGTTAAGTTGGGTTCAAAGTTTTCCGCCTTAGGACTCACTTTATTTTCAAATATTCCATAGGCATTGCTAGATACCCCAATAATATTTATATCGGTTTTAAACTGCGTATGGGCAAAACCTTTGTTGCTAAAAGCAGTCCTTTTTACCACCAAAGGATTAGTGCTTAATGGCGGAGCAACCACATTAGTGCAATATCCCGCTTTTAGTAACCCGGCGAGTATGGATGCCATATATTTTGTGTCTGTACTTGAACTAACAACAATAGTATTAGCTCCTTCATTTTCCACTGCCTGAGCTATAACTGTTGCGACAGCCTTTGCGTTAAAAATGGAAAGTTTATCATTAGTAACTTTCAAAATTTTTTCAACTCCATAATTTCCAATTTCCTCAGAATCAGACGCATTAATAGATATTGCGGTAACTGAAGTGCCTAATTGTTCCGCTAACTTGTACGCATAAGAGGCAGCCTCGAAGGCATTTTTTTTGAATTTACCGTTATCGGATTCCGTATAAACAAGTACTGACATAATTTTCTTTTAAAGATTAATTTCAAAATTTCGATGAACTTTGAAACCTGATTTAATAATTAGATGACCTTCGCTTCATTGTGCAACAGATCAATTAATTGCGAAATATTATCTGCTTCCACTAATTTCACTGCACCTTTGGCTGCTGGTTTTTCGAATTTAATGTCTTCTGTTCCATGGTTAGCTTTAACTGGTTCCAGAACGTTTAGCTTTTTTTGACGCGCCATCATAATGCCCCTCATATTTGGTATACGAAGGTCGCTTTCCTCTACCAGACCCTTTTGCCCACCAATAATTAAGGGAAGGGTAGTAGAGATATTTTCCTTACCACCGTCAATTTCTCTAACGGCAGTAGCAGTATTTCCTTCAATTTCCAGCCCTATGCAGGTATTTATAAAATTAAAATTTAATATGGCTGAGATCATACCGGGAACCATGCCCCCATTATAGTCAATAGATTCTCTGCCAGCTATAATAAGATCATAATCGCCAGTTTTAATAACTTCGGCAAGCTGCTGTGCAACAAATAGACCATCCGTTGGCTCTGCATTTATTCGAACAGCCTCATCTGCACCAATAGCCAAAGCTTTTCTAATGGTTGGTTCAACGGCAGGTCCCCCTACAGTTGCTACATGAATAGTTGCGCCCTGTTTTTCTTTAAACCACATGGCACGGGTTAATCCAAATTCATCATTCGGATTAATTACAAATTGTACACCATTGGTATCAAATTTAGTATCTCCTTCAGCAAAATTGATTTTGGAAGTAGTATCCGGTACGTTACTGATACAAACTAATATCTTCATACTTATTTCGCGTTTTGTACATTCAAAAAGTAGCTGCTAAGATAGCTATTAATTTTCAAATTTACTATGCATGCATAGTAAATTTTGTATCTTTTTTTAATACACCGGCAGGGTTAATTGGTAGATATTTTCCTATTTTTGTGGGCATTTGTAAATGAATTATATAAAAGGGGGACCACAACTAGATGAAGACCATACAATTTAGGCAGGCAATTGCTGAAGCAATGTCAGAAGAAAT
The DNA here is from genome assembly GCF_049669105.1 of Eudoraea sp. Lineage (NCBI taxonomy): Bacteria > Pseudomonadati > Bacteroidota > Flavobacteriia > Flavobacteriales > Flavobacteriaceae > Eudoraea > Eudoraea sp. Next base: position 120,054 of record NZ_JBATKE010000068.1, on the reverse strand, counting down.
GCGAAGAGATGAATCCATTTATTTAATGGGTGAAGAGGTCGCAGAATATAATGGTGCCTATAAGGCATCAAAAGGAATGTTAGACGAATTTGGTCCGGATCGTGTTCTAGATACTCCAATTTCTGAATTAGGTTTTTCAGGAATAGGTGTTGGATCTGCAATGAACGGTAACAGGCCTATCATTGAGTTTATGACCTTTAATTTTGCCTTGGTGGGTATAGATCAGATAATAAATAATGCCGCAAAAATAAGACAGATGTCCGGAGGTCAGTTTAATTGCCCAATTGTATTTCGCGGACCTACAGGTTCTGCTGGTCAATTGGCGGCTACCCATTCGCAGGCATTTGAAAGCTGGTTTGCCAATTGTCCGGGTTTAAAAGTGGTTGTGCCATCTAATCCCAATGATGCTAAAGGACTTTTGAAAACGGCAATTCGCGATGATGACCCGGTAATCTTTATGGAGTCTGAACAAATGTATGGGGACAAGGGTGAAGTTCCTGAGGGAGAGTATACTATTCCCCTGGGAGTAGCTGAAATTAAAAGGGAAGGTAAAGATGTTACTATTGTTTCTTTCGGAAAAATTATAAAAGAAGCTTACAAAGCGGCTGACGAATTGGAGAAAGAAGGTATAAGTTGTGAAATAATTGACCTTCGCACAGTAAAGCCAATGGATCGTGAAGCAATATTGAACTCTGTAAAGAAAACAAACAGATTAGTCATTCTTGAAGAGGCGTGGCCATTTGGAAACGTTGCAACAGAGATTACTTATTTGGTGCAATCAGAGGCTTTTGATTATTTGGACGCACCTGTTGTAAAAATTAACACTGCAGATACGCCTGCACCTTACTCTCCCGTATTGTTGGAAGAATGGATTCCCAACTATAAAGATGTGATTAAGGCTGTTAAGAAAGTGTTATATAAATAAGTTAAATGACTTTGTAAAGGTATCTTAGCTTCGTCAACCAAGGTTGAACGAAGCTTTTTTATAAAAGGAATTCTATTCGAAGTCAATTTACCTTAAACCGTAGCTGCAAATTTTTCATTTTCGATTATTTAGGATCGGGAATTGCAATATGCCATACTAATGAAAAGACTCCTGCTATTCTTTCTTTTATTAACGCCATTATTTATCTGGTCTCAGACAAAAGCTGGTGGTATTGTGGTAGATGAGGAAGGGGACCCTGTGGCATTTGCTAATGTTATATTTAAAGGCTCTACTGAAGGTGCCATAACTAACGAAGATGGTTTATTCTATTTGGAATCTTCAAAAGAGTACAACTCCCTGATCATATCATTTATTGGCTATAAAACCGAAGAATTGGAATTACCGCAAAAGGTAAACTATAATCTCAGAGTTGTCATGTTACAGGGCGAACAGCTGGATGAGGTTGTGGTCTATATGGGGAAACAATCTAAAAAGAATAATCCGGCAATAGATATCCTAAAGAAAATTTGGGCAAAAAAGAAGATTAATGGTCTTCGAATGTTTAATCAATATCAATACGATAAATATGAAAAGGTGGAATTTGACCTTAATTCTATTGATAGTGCCATGATGAAGAGTAAACTTTTCAAAGGAATGGAATTTGTATTTCAGGATCTAGATACTTCGCGAATTACAGGGAAAACCTATTTGCCAATTTTCTTAAATGAAACCTCAAGTAAAGTTTATGGTGACAATATCCTTGCTCAGACCAAAGAGGATGTTTTAGGGAATAAAAATTCCGGATTTAGCAATAATCAGGCTATAATTGGATTTGTAAAGGATCTTTATTCGGAATATGATATCTATGATAAGTATTTAAAGTTTTTTGACAAGAGTTTTCCCAGTCCGGTTTCCGAAGCAGGAATAGATGCTTATAATTACGTGCTTTCAGATAGTGCTTATATAGAGAATAAATGGTGCTACCATATTATTTATTACCCCAGGCGTAAAAATGAACTCACTTTTAAAGGTGATTTTTGGGTAAATGATTCAACGTTCGCCATAAAGAAAATTAATCTGGAGGTTACAAAGAGTGCTAATATAAATTGGGTGAAAGAAATCTATATAGAGCAGGACTTCGAGGTAGTTAATGATTCGGTCTTTTTACTAGAAAGAGATTATATGCTTAGTGATTTTAGCCTCTTTAAAAAAGAGGAGTCAAAGGGGATTTATGGGAAAAGAACTACAGTTTATGGTAATTATATATTTGATATTGAAAGACCAAAACAGTTTTATAAAAATAAGACAGACCCTTTTGATCCTATAACATTTGAAAGAGACAGCGTATTTTGGGAAAATAATCGACTGGAATCCCTAAACAAGGATGAACAGGGGATATATGACCTCTTAGATACTTTAAAGACTGTACCGCGTTTTAATACGGCTTATGACATTGCAAGTATTTTGGCATCGGGTTATGTGGAAATTGATAAATGGAATATAGATCTTGGAAGCATTTACAGCGGTTTTGGGTATAATGAAGCCGAAGGAATTAGATTAAGAGGGGGGGCAAGAACCTATTTTGGACAAAATGATCCCTGGCGAATTGAAGGTTATATGGCCTATGGCTTTAAGGATGAAAAATTTAAGCATGGTATTTCAGGCAAATGGCTGGTAGATAAAGAAACCAGACTAATATTATCCGGGGGTAACCGCAGAGATATAGAACAATTAGGGCTAAACCTCACTCAAACAACCGATGTACTTGGAAGAAGTGTAGCCTCTTCTGCCATTTTTACTGTGGGATCCAATGACAGGCTTACCAATATTAAGCTGTCTACATTTAATGTTGAAATTGAGCCAATTACCAACTTCAGGGTTCGTTTTGGGAGTTCTTATCGTACCTTAAGCTCTGCACTACCTGATGCATTTAGCCTGGATTATATAGATGCTACATCTCCCACGGGGATATCTTCTGAGATTAAACAATTTGAATTAAATACCATTCTATTATACACACCGGGAAAAAAAACTATTGGCAACGGGGTGGAGCGTAGAGATGTAAATGATAATTATAGTACTCTTTTATTAAATTACACAAAGGGGCTGAAAGGCTTATTTCAAAGTGATTTTGAATTTGATAAAATTCAGTTTTCTTATACAAAACCTTGGCAGATTGGAGGTTTTGGCAGATTGTTAAGTACAGTTGAGGTTGGTAAAACTTTCGGAGCCGTTCCACTTGGACTTTTAAGCGTAATACCTGGAAACCAGACCTTATGGACGATCTATAATACATTTCCAAATTTGAATTTTTACGAATTTGTAACAGATACTTATGCCACTGTTCATTTGGAACATAATTTTAATGGCCGGTTTTTATCAAGGATTCCAATTATTCGAAATTGGAATTTAAGGGAAATTGTAGGTCTAAGAGGAGCGTGGGGTACTTTAACCGATGAAAATATTGCACTTAGCAGCCCAACAAACATTCCGTTAATTGCTCCTTCTGATCAAATTTATTGGGAATATTCTTTTGGTATTGGTAATATCTTTAAAATTTTCAGAATTGACTTTAATTTCAGAGGCAATTACCTGGAGAATCCGGATGCCCGTCCTTTTAGTATTAAGGGAACATTTGGTTTTAGTTTTTAAATCTTTCAGGGAAAATATTTAGGCTTTTTTATTCTAATCCATTTTACTACTTTTGCACCCGTTTTAAATAGCTAATAACTAACTAATATGGAATTAATCGTAAACATTTTACCAGCTTTTGGTGTTTTGGCACTGCTTTTTGTATTAATAAAAAATATTTGGGTATCCAAACAGGAAGTAGGCAATGAAAAAATGGCAAGGATAGCCAAAAATATTGCTGATGGAGCAATGTCCTTCTTAAAGGCAGAATACAAAATCTTATCAATCTTTGTCGTGGCTGTGGCCATTTTATTGTATTTCAAGGGGAACGCTGAGGAAGGTTCAAATGGAATGGTGGCCGTTTCTTTTATTGTTGGTGCTATCTGTTCTGCATTGGCAGGATTTATAGGTATGCGCGTTGCTACTAAAGCAAACGTTAGAACAACACAAGCAGCAAGAAAATCCTTAGGTAAGGCTTTGGAAGTAGCTTTTGCAGGTGGTTCTGTAATGGGATTAGGTGTTGTAGGTCTTGGTGTTCTTGGATTGAGTGGGTTGTTTATGATTTACCAAATGATTTGGCCGGGAGCTGAAAATATTCCTATGGTACTAAATGTACTTTCTGGATTCTCCCTGGGAGCATCATCCATAGCATTATTTGCTCGTGTTGGAGGTGGTATTTATACCAAGGCAGCAGATGTTGGTGCCGATTTAGTAGGTAAAGTTGAAGCCGGAATCCCGGAAGATCACCCTTTAAATCCGGCAACCATTGCAGATAACGTTGGTGATAATGTTGGGGATGTTGCAGGAATGGGGGCCGATTTATTTGAATCTTTTGTTGGTTCTATTATTGGTACCATGGTCTTAGGGGCATTTATTTTCACCCCTGAATTCGGTGGATTAGGCGCAGTATATTTACCATTGGTATTAGCTGCAGTAGGTATTGTGATGTCTATTATTGGTACTTTCTTTGTTAAGGTAAAAGACGGTGGAAGCCCGCATAAGGCATTAAACCTGGGTGAATTCGGATCTGGTGCATTAATGATCATTGCTTCATATTTTATTATTACCAACATGTTGCCAGAAAATATTGAAGGTTTGCCTTCCGGAGCAATAGGTGTTTTTTGGGCGACACTTGCCGGTTTAGTTGCTGGTTTTGGGGTTGGTAAAATTACAGAGTATTATACAGGTACCGGGACAAAACCGGTAAAATCAATAGTGCGGCAGTCCGATACGGGAGCCGCTACTAATATTATAGCGGGCCTGGGGGTCGGAATGATGTCTACAGCTATACCAATTTTATTGATAGCCGCAGCTATTTTAGTTTCGCATCATTTTGCAGGTTTATATGGAATTGCGATTGCCGCGGTCGGAATGTTAGCAAATACAGGAATTCAATTAGCAGTTGATGCTTATGGTCCTATTTCTGACAATGCCGGTGGTATCGCCGAGATGGCAGAATTGCCTCCGGAAGTTCGTGAACGTACTGATAAATTAGATGCTGTAGGGAATACTACAGCAGCTATTGGAAAAGGTTTTGCTATTGCTTCTGCGGCATTGACTGCTTTGGCATTGTTTGCAGCCTTTATGAAAGTGGCTAATGTTACTGCAATAGACGTTTCAAGACCTGAGATTATGGCTGGTTTATTGGTGGGAGGGATGCTTCCATTTGTATTCTCCGCTTTATCTATGAATGCTGTAGGTCGTGCAGCCATGGCAATGATAGAAGAAGTTCGAAGACAATTTAGAGACATTCCGGAATTACATGCTGCATTGGAAGTGATGCGCAAGTATGATTCAGATATGTCTAAGGCAAGTGTCGAGGATAGAAAAATATTTGATGCCGCCGATGGGTTAGCTGAATACGACAAATGTGTTGATATTTCAACAAAAGCTTCCATCAAGGAAATGGTATTGCCAGGATTATTGGCTATCGCAGTACCTGTGGCAGTTGGGTTTATTGGAGGGGCTGAAATGCTCGGAGGTCTTTTGGCAGGAGTAACTACTTGTGGTGTGCTTATGGCGATATTTCAATCTAATGCCGGTGGTGCATGGGATAATGCCAAAAAAATGATCGAAGCTGATGGCGGTAAAGGCACAGATGCTCATAAAGCGGCAGTAGTAGGAGATACCGTTGGAGATCCTTTTAAGGATACTTCAGGTCCTTCATTGAACATCCTTTTAAAACTTATGTCTGTAGTAGCTTTGGTGATAGCACCGAGTATTGCGATTTCTTCAGATACTTTAACCGCATATGCTGAGCAAAAAGTAATTACAGAGGTCCAAAAGGAAGTACATGTTGAAATGAATAAAAATGATGACGGTCTTGTAAAGGCAGTTGTTACAATAACTAGTATGGAAAACGGCGTGGATAATACCCGTGAGCTTATTTTTGAAGGAAGCGAGGAAGAAGTAAAAGCACAGATAGAGGCATTACCTGAAACCGATAAGAAAGCGAAAATCCGCATAGAAAAGGTGGAAAAGAAGTGACCGAGGAATAGGGAACTCTTTAAAGTAAAAAAAACCCCAAGCTCAGCTTGGGGTTTTTTTTATTTAATATCTCTAAAAAAGTCCGTGTATTTCAGCATCTATTTTATTAATAACCTCACCGAGATGTTCCGGATTATCAACAAAATCTAATTGATCTACATCAATTACCAATAAGTTGCCTTTTTCATAACCATGGGCCCATGCTTCATATCGTTCGTTCAACCGACTTAGATAATCAATAGATATGGAATTTTCGTAATCCCTGCCTCGTTTGTGAATCTGGTTCACCAAATTAGGGATAGAACTTCTAAGGTAGATTAATAGATCGGGTGGTTGTACCAGGCTTTCCATAAGTTCAAAAAGGCTGGAATAGTTGCTAAAATCCCTGTTGGTCATTAAGCCCATAGCATGTAAATTAGGCGCAAATATGTGGGCATCTTCGTAAATGGTCCTGTCCTGGATTATATTTTTACCCGTTTCCCGGATCTTAAGTATTTGTCTGTATCTGCTATTTAAAAAATAAATCTGCAGGTTAAAACTCCACCGTTCCATCTGATTGTAAAAATCATCCAAATACGGATTGTCAACTACGTCTTCAAAATGTGCCTCCCATCTGTAATGTTTTGCTAAAAGCCTGGTGAGGGTAGTTTTTCCGGCTCCTATATTTCCAGCAACGGCAATATGCATATAGTGTTTAAATTAATGGTTGGTGTCTTAAATTTAAGAGCAACACAATATACAAAGTATAAGCTTGATGAAAAAAAATAGTTGTTGAAATACCGGAGATAATTATATTTTATCATAATTTTTATTTCAACAGAAATTATGTACTTTTGTAACCATTAAATAAGAGGAGGGATTTGACTGATTGCAACCTCTTACACTGAACCCAATTTTAGTTTAGTTTTAAATTATTATTCAGGTTCTGCAAAAGAAAAAATGCTAAAGCAGTTTCTACAGATCAAGTTGTGTTGTAAACTTCTTTTCAAGCATCCGTCAAATCAGTTTTAATTTTTAAAAAGTAAAATTTATGGGCTATTTGTTTACTTCGGAATCTGTAAGTGAAGGACATCCGGATAAGATTGCAGATCAGATTAGTGATGCTTTATTAGATAACTTTTTGGCCTTTGACCCAGAAAGTAAGGTCGCTTGTGAAACCTTAGTAACTACAGGTCAGGTCATATTAGCTGGTGAAGTAAAGAGTCATACTTATGTAGACTTACAACAAATTGCTAGAGATGTTATTAATATAATTGGATATACCAATGGCGAATATCAGTTCAGTGGAGATTCATGTGGAGTCATCTCATTGATACACGAACAGTCTAAGGATATAAATCAGGGAGTAGATCGCGAAAAAAAGGAAGAACAGGGCGCCGGTGACCAGGGTATGATGTTTGGTTATGCGACTAACGAAAGTGAAAATTATATGCCAATGGCATTGGATATTTCACATCTAATACTTAAGGAACTATCCCTGTTAAGAAAAGAACATAAGGAGCTAACTTATTTAAGACCTGATGCAAAAGCGCAGGTTACTATTGAGTATTCGGATGATAATATCCCTGTTAGAATTGATACAATTGTAATATCAACCCAGCACGATGAGTTTGACAAGGATGATGAGATAATGTTATCAAAAATAAAAAAAGACCTTGTTACTGTTTTAATGCCAAGAGTTATAGCAAAGTTGCCGCAGCGCACCCAGAGCTTGTTTAACGATAAGATTACCTACCATATCAATCCTACCGGTAAATTTGTGATTGGTGGGCCTCATGGGGATACCGGTTTGACCGGAAGAAAAATTATTGTTGATACTTATGGAGGTAAAGGAGCTCACGGGGGAGGTGCTTTCAGTGGAAAGGATCCCAGTAAAGTAGACCGAAGCGCCGCTTATGCGGCGAGACATGCAGCAAAAAATTTGGTTGCAGCAGGTGTTGCCGATGAAATACTGGTACAGGTAAGTTATGCTATTGGATTGGCTGAGCCAACTTCCATTTTTGTAGATACTTACGGAACCTCAAAAGTGGCTTTGAGCGATGGTGAAATAGCCCAGAAAGTTTCAGAACTATTTAAAATGAGGCCTTTTGAAATAGAAGAACGACTTAAATTAAGAAATCCCATTTACCTGGAAACGGCCGCCTATGGACACTTTGGGAAGGAACCAAGAATGGTCTCAAAAGTATTTGAATCCCCGTATAACGGTAGGGTTGAAAAAACAGTGGAGTTATTCACATGGGAAAAATTAAATATGGTAGATAAGGTAAAATTGGCCTTCAATTTGTAATTTTTTGTACAAATAATAGGAATTTCAGTTTTTCCATACCTATATTTGCTTTTACTAAGTTCAATCACTTGTTGAAAAGTTATCAAGAAAGGTGGAGGGAATAGACCCTTTGAAGCCTTAGCAACCCTTTGTGTCCAAAGCGAAGAAGGTGCTAAATTCTATCACATAAAAATTGTGACAGATAACAAAAAAGAATTACCTGAGGTAATTTCTCTTTCTTAATAACATTTTAATATTTCCCATTTGCTCAGTGTAGCTCTTAGGCTTTGATTGTGCTGAATTTTATATTTAAGGACGATATAAAGATCGTTTTGTTAACAATTTGTATTAAGAACCAGTATTCATTTTGGATACATAGAAACAAACATCATGAGTGAACACAAATTTTCTACCAATGCATTGCATGCAGGACATGACACAACTTTAACTAGCGGTACTCGGGCAGTGCCAATTTATCAAAGTACTGCCTATGTTTTTAACGATTCTGAACACGCGGCTAATTTATTTTCTTTAGCGGAGTTTGGCAATATTTACAGCCGGATTAATAATCCTACGAATGATATTTTAGAACAACGGCTTGCTGCACTGGAAGGAGGCATTGCCTCGGTGGTTACTTCATCGGGAACAGGAGCTATTAATACGGCTCTTTTAGTTCTGTTGAAGTCAGGAGATCATATTGTGGCTTCCAATAGCCTATATGGGGGGACTTATAATTTGCTGAGTGTTACCCTTCCCCGGCTCGGGATTACCACAACATTTGTTGACCCTTCAGATCCCTCAAATTTTGGGAAAGCCGTAAAGGAGAATACGCGTGCAATTTTCGTAGAGTCACTGGGGAACCCAAAGCTGGATGTTCTCGACTTAAAAGCTATTTCAGCAGCAGCAAAGGCTGCCAAAATTCCTTTTATTGTTGATAACACAGTGGCAACACCTGCCTTGTTAAATCCGATTGAGCATGGAGCGAATATTGTAATTCATTCTCTTACCAAATATATTAATGGTAATGGTACAGCACTTGGTGGTGCGGTAATAGATGCCGGAACCTTTGATTGGGCAAACGGGAAATTTCCTGAATTTACAGAACCTTCGGCAGGATATCATGGTTTAGTATATCACGATGCTTTAGGGCCCGCTGCATTTATTGCCAAGGTGCGGATAGAAGGCTTAAGGGATCACGGTGCTTGCCTGAGTCCATTTAATGCCTTTCAAATAATCCAAGGGCTTGAAACCCTTGAGATACGTATGAAAAAACATAGTGAAAATGCCCTTGAATTGGCCGAATGGCTGGAAGGTAGGGATGAAGTAACATGGGTAAATTACCCAGGCCTAAAAAGCAGTAAATATTTTGCTGAGGCAGAGGCATATTTGCCAAAAGGAAAAAGTGGATTAATAACATTTGGTGTTAAAGGGGGATTTGATTCAGCAAAGAAAATAGCCGACGGAACCCAAATCTTTTCCCTTTTGGCCAATATAGGAGATACTAAATCTTTAATAATTCACCCGGCTAGTACTACCCATCAACAATTAGATGATGCTGCACAGGAAGCAACGGGAGTCACTAAGGATTTAATACGTTTATCTGTAGGATTGGAAAATCTGGATGATCTTAAAGCCGATCTGAAACAGGCTTTTGCAACAATTGATAAATCTGTTCTGGCATAGTTATCAAAACAATACTGATATAAGCTGAGTCGATAATTTAGCTCTAATTAGAAGCACATCTGCTCAGCTTTAATTGACATCACTTGCATGAAAGACCTGAATACAACACTTAAAAAAATAGAAATCCCTCAGTATAAAACGTATAGCGGCGTTGTGCAAGATATGGAGTTATCCTATCAATTGTTTGGCAAAAAGTTGCACTCTGCACCCATTGTAGTAGTAAATCATGCCCTTACGGGAAATTCAAATGTTGCCGGGCAAGAAGGGTGGTGGGCTTCATTAATTGGAGATGGTAAATGTATTGACACAAACAAATATACCGTGCTGGCTTTCAACATCCCCGGTAACGGTTATGATGGATTTGTGGTTGACAATTATAAAGATTTTGTGGCTGGTGATATTGCCAGAATATTTCTTCAAGGATTGAAGGAGCTCAATATAGATCGTATTTATGCGCTTATTGGTGGTTCATTAGGAGGCGGAATTGCCTGGGAAATGGCAGCGCTAAATCCATTGCTAACGGAACATTTGATCCCTGTGGCTGCTGATTGGAAGTCAACGGATTGGCTCATTGCGAATTGTCAGATTCAGGAACAATTTCTTGTAAATTCCAGGCAGCCTGTCCACGATGCCAGAATGCATGCTATGTTGTGTTACAGAACTCCCCAGTCTTTTAAAGCAAGGTTTCAAAGAAGCACGAATGAAGAACTACAGGTTTTTAATGTGGAAAGCTGGCTAACGCATCATGGAAAAAAATTGAATGAAAGGTTTCAACTTTCAGCTTACAAATTAGCCAACCAATTATTAAAAACGATTGATATCACAAGAGAAGGAGAAGATGCATTTATCAATCTTCAAAACAGTAAAACCAATATTCATATTATAGGGGTAGATTCTGACCTTTTTTTTACAGCAAATGAGAATAAGGATACCTTTAAACAGCTGGCTCAGGCTAAAAGTAATGTAACTTATGGTGAAATTCAATCGTTGCATGGTCATGATGCATTTTTGATTGAATTTGAACAAATGCAGCAATTGCTCAAAGGAGTTTTTGATGCTAATGGAAAATCTGCGAAAATAAAAATTTTGAAGTTTGGCGGGAAGTCACTATCCAATGGAGAAGGCTTGGGAAGGGTATTGGAAATTATAACCAATAAAGTCAAAAATGGAGAAAATATTGCAGTGGTTTTATCAGCTCGTGAAAAGGCCACAGATCAATTGGAAGCTATATTAAATAAAGCCGCAAAGGGATTAGATTATCGGGAAGATTTTGAAAATTTTGAAAGATATCAGAAACATACTTTTAAAAATATAAATCTTTCGGAGGAATTTCAGGAATTGGTGAAATTATTTGAAGGAGTTACTTTGCTTGGAGATTATAGTGCTAAAATAAAAGACCAGGTTTTGGCTTATGGAGAGCTAATATCGGGTAAGTTGATCACAAAATTGCTTATTGGAGAAGGAATCAATGCAAAATTACTTGATAGTCGCCGACTCATAAAAACAGATGATTCTTATGGAGATGCCAAATTGCTGGAAGATGTATCCAGGGAAAATGTAATTCATGAATTTTCGAATTTAAAACCAGATGAGGTACCACTGATCACGGGTTTTATAGCTTCTACTGAGACAGATGAAACAACAACTCTAGGGCGTAATGGCAGTAATTATACGGCTTCTCTTATTGCAAACTTTTTGGACGCGGAAGAATTGGAAAATTATACTCATGTAGATGGTATTTTCACAGCAAACCCGGAATTTGTTTCTGAAGCACAAAGAATAGAGCAATTGTCATATAGTGAGGCGAATGAACTTGCAAATTTTGGAGCAACCATTTTACACGCAAAGACTATTATTCCCCTAATCGAAAAGAATATCCCACTTAGGGTACTCAATACTTTTAATAATGAAAATGAAGGGACACTTATCAGTGCTAAATCTAGCAAAGAAGGAATAAAATCATTATCTGTTATTGAAAATGAAGCTTTAATTAACCTCGAGGGGAGAGGCTTGTTAGGAAAAGTGGGAATTGATGCGCGTATTTTCAGGACCCTTAGCCAAAATAATATAAGCGTAAGTATCATCTCCCAGGGTTCTTCTGAGAGAGGAATTGGATTGGTAGTTAATTCGGAAAAGGCACATTTGGCAAAAAGGGCATTGGAAATGGAGTTTGAGAGCGATTTTCAATCACGTGATATTAATACTATAACCATAGTTAGCGAAGTTTCAGTCATCTCTATAGTGGGGCAGGATCTTAGCACTTTTCACAAACCTTATAATGCTCTGATCAAGAATCAAATAGTTCCTTTATTGTTTAATAACACTATTTCCGGAAAGAATGTAAGCTTGGTGGTTAAGAAATCAGACCTTCACAAAGCGCTAAACGTAATGCATGGGCAAATTTTTGGAATTAGCAAAAAAGTGAATCTGGCTATTTTTGGACATGGGAATGTAGGGGGCACTTTAGTAGATCAGATTTTAGCATCGAAGAAGGGAATTGAGGAAAGAAAAGGCATTAATCTCAATGTATTTGCCTTGGCCAATTCGAAAAAATTACTCTTAAACAAAGACGGTATTTCTAAAAAATGGGAAGAGGAAATTAATGAAAAGGGGATTCCTTATACTGTTGAACATATTTTTGATTATGCCAAAATACATCATCTTGAAAATTTAATTGCCATAGATAATACTGCAAGTCAGGATTTTGTGGCCAATTATTTTGATTTTATTGAAAATGGCTTTGATCTGGTATCCTCAAATAAAATAGCTAATACTCTGGGATTTGACTACTACAGATTGATAAGGGATGAGTTGGCAAAAAAACAAAAACAATACCTATATGAAACTAATGTAGGTGCAGGCTTACCATTAATAGATACTATAAAGCTTTTACATTTATCCGGCGAAAATATTACACGGATTAAAGGTGTTTTTTCAGGGTCTTTGAGTTATATTTTTAATACTTTTTCTGAAAAAGACACTTCTTTTTCCAAGATTTTAAAAAGCGCCATTTCAAATGGATATACAGAGCCCGATCCAAGAGAGGATTTATCTGGTAACGATGTGGGTAGAAAATTGCTCATATTAGCTCGAGAATTGGAACTTGAAAATGAATTTGATGATATTTCAATCCAAAATCTTATACCAGTATCTCTCCGAAATGGAAGTGTTAAGGAATTCTTGAATGAACTTGAAGTCCTTGATGATTATTTTAGTAAAATCAAGGACAACCAGGAGCCGAATCATGTACTCCGTTATGTTGGCGATTTGTATGGCGATTTACAGAAAGAGAAAGGAAAACTGGAAGTAAAACTGGTTTCAGTACCTAAGGAGAGTGCCTTGGGACAGGTTAAAGGCTCGGACTCCATTATTGAGATTTATACCGAGTCATATGGTGAACATCCATTGGTAATTCAGGGTGCAGGAGCTGGCGCAGCCGTAACTGCTCGAGGAGTTTTTGGGGATATTTTACGTATTGCAGAAAAAATTTGATAATGTTTTGAATAATCCTGCTTATAGAAATAGATGAAGAAAAAAAAGTTTGAAACTGAAGCGATACGGACCCAAATAGAACGTTCAAAATTTTTGGAACATTCAAATCCAATATACCTTACATCCAGTTTTGTTTTTGAGGATAGTGAGGATATGAGGGCTTCCTTTGCTGAAGAAAAAGAGCGAAATATCTATTCGAGATATTCTAACCCTAATTCATCAGAGTTTATAGAAAAAGTATGTAAGATGGAAGGCGCAGAGGATGGATTTGCATTCTCCTCTGGGATGTCGGCTGTTTTTTCAACCTTTGCCGCTTTGTTGGACAGTGGCGATCATATTATTTCGGCACGAAGTATTTTTGGTTCAACTCATAGCCTTTTCACTCAGGTTTTTCCAAAATGGAATATTGGCCACAGCTATTTTAAAATTGGGGAATTAGAAAATTTGGAAAAACTAATTACACCAAAAACCAAAATACTCTTTGCGGAATCCCCAACAAATCCAGGTGTTGATATTCTCGACCTTGAAGCACTTGGCAGGTTTGCAAAAAAGCATAAACTTATCATGATTGTTGATAATTGCTTTGCCTCTCCATATTTACAACAGCCCATAAAATTTGGGGCAGATCTGGTAATTCATTCGGGCACAAAACTCATGGATGGACAGGGTAGGGTATTGGCTGGTATTACGATTGGTAAAAGAGATCTAATAGATCAGATTTACCGGTATTCAAGAATAACAGGCCCCGCATTATCTCCCTTTAATGCATGGGTTCTGTCTAAAAGTCTTGAAACTTTGGGGGTGAGAGTAGACAGGCATTGTGAAAATGCACTAAAGGTTGCCGAATTTTTGGAAGGCAATAAAAGTGTTAATTGGGTTAAATATCCGTTTTTAAAATCCCACCCTCAATTCAAGCTTGCCAAAAAACAGATGAAGGCTGGAGGATGTGTGGTCGCATTCGAGTTAAAAGGAGGAATTGATGCAGGAAAGAAATTTTTTGATTCTATTGGCCTATTATCTCTATCAGCCAATTTGGGAGATACTCGAAGCATAGTTACGCATCCCGCATCTACCACACACAGTAAGTTATCTGCGGAAGAAAGATTGGAATGTGGAATAACTGATGGTATGGTGCGAGTCTCTGTTGGCCTGGAACACGTTGATGATATAATTAGCGATATAGAACAAGCGCTGGATAAGATATGAGAAATAGGAATATTCCTATTTTAACTATCTTCGCATCATGCTTTCTAAAAAGACAAAATACGGATTAAAGGCCCTTACTTATTTGGCATTACAAAGTAAAAGAGAGCCAGTTCAGATTTCCGAAATTGCGGAACATGAGAACATTTCTCAAAAATTTTTAGAAAGTATTTTGCTGACTCTGCGTAACACAGGCTTTTTAGGATCAAAAAAAGGAAAAGGAGGCGGTTATTATTTGCTAAAGGACCCCATTGAAATTCATATGACGACCGTTATTCGTGTGTTGGAAGGACCAATTGCTATGGTCCCTTGTGTAAGCCTTAACTTTTATGAAAAGTGCGACGACTGCCCGGATGAAAATAAATGCGCTGTCCACAAATTAATGCTTCAGGTACGTGACAGTGTTCTGGAAGTATATAGAAATAATACCCTCGCTGATCTTATATCGGAATAAAAATTTTTTAAAATCTTTGGTATACCAATGAATCATTCGCAATAATTGGCTGGTTTTATAATAAATCTACTAAAACTATAGACTTAAAGTAATATTTGAAGATAATTAACATATAACTTAGAATTATTATTCTATTTTTGATTACTCTATTAAATCGATAGGATAAAAATAATTAAATGATTGCAGACCAATTTTTGATTAAAAATGAAGCGGCCAGCAGCAGTTATAAAACAGATAGCGCTTCGGAACAACCAAAACGAAGCATTGCCAAGTCTATGAGCTGGAGGGCTATCGGAACATTAGATACCTTAATAATATCATGGATTATTACGGGCACACTTTCTTTAGTATTTTCTATTGGATTAGTAGAATTGGTAACAAAGCAAGATGGTCTTGTATTTTTTTACATGAACGCTTGTGGAACACTATTAAATGGGTGAAGTAATTTTAACTTTAAAATATAAGATATGAGTTTGTCTACGCAGGATATAGAGCATTTAAATAATCACTTTAGAGGAATACCTCCTGAAGAGATAATTTCTTGGGCGATTCTTTATGGTTCCAAATCTGTGGTTACTACCAACTTCAGACCATATGAAGTAGCCATATTAAATGCGGTTACTGAGGTTAAGTCGGATATTCCTGTTATATGGTGCGATACTGGCTATAATACACCCAACACATATAAACATGCAGAAGAATTGATCTCTGGTTTGAATTTAAATATTAAATTGTTTGTTCCCAGGCAGACCACTGCCCATAGAGATGCGGTAATGGGGATACCGGATATTGATGACCCGAGGCATAAAGAATTTACAGAACAGGTAAAACTGGAGCCTTTCCGAAGAGCAATGGCTGAACACAAACCAGATGTGTGGTTTACGAACCTTAGAAAAGGCCAGACAGCTTTAAGAGATACATTAAATATTTTAAGCTTAAGTAAGGGAGGAGTCCTTAAGGTAAGTCCGTTTTACCATTGGAATGACACACGCCTGGACGCCTATTTAAATGAACGAGGGCTGCCAAACGAACACAACTACTTTGATCCGACAAAAGTTTTAGAAAACAGGGAGTGCGGTTTACACACCTAGGATACTAAAAAAAAGCTTACTACCGGTCTACAGAGTAATTGGAACATATTATTAAGACCATTTGTTTTAATATAACCTATATAATATATAGGATTAATTGGTAATAATATTATGCAAAGTTTTAGAACCGAAATAGAAAATCCCATTGTAGAGAAGGACATCATTGAACTCGAGAAAAAAATAAGGGAGTTCAAAGGAGGTTCTATTGATGAGGAAAAATTCCGAAGTTTGCGCCTGGCCCGTGGTGTATATGGACAAAGACAAGCGGGAGTTCAGATGATACGTATCAAATTACCTTATGGCAAGGTAAGCTCCAGGCAATTACGCAGGATTTCAGATGTTGCAGATGAGTATTCTACGGGAAGACTGCACATTACAACCCGGCAGGACATTCAAATTCATTATGTAGACCTGGATCGCACCCCGGAACTTTGGGCACAACTGGAGAAGGATTCCGTAACACTTAGAGAAGCATGTGGTAATACTGTCCGGAATGTTACGGCTAGTGAAACAGCCGGAATTGACAGGGATGAACCATTTGACGTTTCACCCTATGCTCAGGCCGTTTTCGAATATTTTTTAAGAAATCCAATAGGTCAGGAAATGGGCCGTAAATTTAAAGTTTCCTTTTCTTCCAGTGATGCAGATACGGGACTTTCGTACATGCACGACCTTGGTTTTATTGCTAAAATACGTGATGGTGTTAAGGGTTTTAAAGTAATGATAGGAGGTGGCCTGGGTTCGCAACCTCGTCATGCTGATGAGTTGTTTAGCTTTCTTCCTGCCAATGAAATAATTCCCATAATGGAAACTGTAGTTCGAGTTTTTGACAGATATGGTGAAAGAAAGAGCAGAGCTAAAGCAAGATTAAAGTTTCTTTTAAAAGATTTGGGCCTTGAAGCCTTTAAAGAATTATTAATTGCAGAAAAGAAGGCAGTCCCTTTTAAAAAGTACCCTATTAATAGCAGTACTTATCCCAAAGTGGTTATTTCAAATGAGCGGGCTCAGGATGTAATTATTGAAGATATTGAAGCTTTTGAACAATGGAAAACAACCAATCTGGTTTTACAAAAACAATCCGGATATGTAGCTGTTGGGATAAAGGTAATGTTAGGAGATTTTTATACAGAAAAAGCCAGATTGCTGGCCGATTTGGTTGAGAAGTATGCGGCAGGAGAAATTCGCTTAACATTAAGACAGAATATATTAATCCCTCATGTAAGGGAATCCCTGATTCCATTTTTCTATACCCAGCTTAAGAAAATGGGATTTGCAGATGCCGGCTATAATAAGGCATTAGACATTACAGCTTGTCCGGGTACCGATACCTGTAACCTTGGTATTGCAAGCAGTACGGGAATAGCTTCGGAATTAGAACGCGTTATCAAGGAAGAATACCCCCAATATGTAAATAATGCAGATGTTGTGATAAAAATTAGTGGCTGTATGAATGCATGTGGTCAGCATTCAATGGCCAATATCGGTTTTCAGGGGATGTCTATACGCACTAAGGAGAAGCTGGTGGCACCGGCTTTGCAGGTGTTACTTGGGGGAGGTAATTTAGGAAATGGCCGGGGTTTATTTGCGGACAAGGTTATTAAGATTCCCAGTAAACGAGGGCCCGAAGCACTCAGGCAAATACTCAATGATTTTGAGGTCAATGGCAAAGGAGCCTCCTATGAATCTTATTATGCGGAAAAAGGGGAATATTATTTTTATGAACTTCTTAAGCCACTTGCAGATATAGAGAATTTATCTCCAGAGGACTATCTGGACTGGGGAAGCAATAAACGGTATCAAAAAGCAATAGGAATTGGAGAGTGTGCAGGAGTGGTTATAGATTTGATCGCCACATTATTGTTCGAAAGCGATGAAAAGATAAAAAATTCGAAAGAAGCAATTAGCGAACAGAAATGGGCCGCAAGTATTTATTATTCTTATTCTTCTATGGTAAATACGGCCAAAGCACTTTTAACCGCTGAAAAAACCAAGACAAATACCCATAACAGTATAATAAAGGATTTTAACATACATTTTATCGAAAATGATAGAATAGCACTGAATTCCTCATTCGAAGATTTGGTATTGCAACTAAATAAAAATGAACCAAGTGAGGCCTTCGCTAAAAGTTATCTGACCGATGCTAAGGATTTTTTGAATAAAGTAGAATCCTACAGAAAACTTGAACTGACACATGTATAAAAGAGCCAGGTTAACAGTCGTAGGTGCAGGTCCGGGAGATTTGGAACTCATAACTTTAAAGGCAATTAAAGCATTGCAGGACGCTGACGTGGTTCTATATGATGCACTTGTAGATAGCTCCTTATTAGAATATGCCTTCAAAGCAGAGCGCATTTTTGTAGGTAAGCGAAAAGGTTGTTATGCCTTTCAGCAAGATCAGATTAATGAATTAATAGTGCAAAGAGCACAAAGCCGGGGACATGTTGTCCGGTTAAAAGGCGGTGATCCTTTTGTTTTTGGACGTGGGGCAGAGGAAATAACTTATGCAGCTAAATATGGTCTGGAAGTAGCTATAGTACCCGGGATATCTTCGTGCATTGCAGTTCCCGCAATTCAGAATATCCCTGTTACAAAGCGTGGCTCTGCAGAGAGTTTCTGGGTGATTACAGGAACTACCAAAGAGCATAAACTCTCGGCAGATATTTACCTCGCTGCTAAATCAAATGCAACAGTGGTCATATTAATGGGCATGGCAAAACTCTCAGCTATTGTAGAATTATTTATTAAAGAGAACAAATCAGATACTCCCGTGGCAATTATTCAAAATGGAACAAAAGAAGAAGAGCAGATTGGCATTGGAACAATTAGCACTATAGTAAGCATAGTCCAAAAACAGAAATTAACCAACCCGGCGATTATAGTCATAGGCGAAGTAGTAAAACAAAGAACCCAAATAATTCAGATAAGCCGCCAACATCAACTTCAAATCACAAAATAATGGAAAGGAATAATTTATATCCCATTTTTTTGAAGACAGGATCTCTCCATATTTTGATAGTAGGAGGAGGTAATGTGGCGGAAGAAAAACTGTCCTTTTTAACTAAGTCCAGTCCGGATGCTAAAATCACTATGGTATCCCCTATGTTTCGAGAAAACACTTTAAAGTTAGCTGCAAATTATAATGTGGAACTTATCAGAACCACTTACAATACTGAATTTCTTAATGGGAAGCATTTGGTTATTGCTACCACAGATAAACCTGATATTAACATACAGGTTTATAATGATTGCAGAAGTATGGATAAACTGGTAAACGTTGCGGACAATCCTCCTTACTGTGATTTTTATATGGGTGGGATTGTTACCAAGGGGAATGTTAAGATAGCTATATCTACTAACGGTAAATCTCCCACAACCGCAAAGAGGTTGAGACAATTTTTTGAAGAGGTTATACCGGAAGATATTAGCAGGATGGTTCAGAATCTAAATATATATCGAAAAACAATTAAAGGAAATTTTGAACAGAAGGTTAATAAAATGAATGAAGTAACAGAGACTTTGGTTTCAAATATTGAAGAATAACTCTGTTTCCATTTTGATTTGCGGGCAGTCTTTGTCAGGCCTAATAAGAGGTGCTGATGTACAGCAAATAGTAACAAATAAGTATTTAATAGTAGTCTGATGGTGAAGTTCAGTAATGACCATATTTATTCCTTGAAAAAGAAAAAGAAAGATCTAAATAGACTTATGGATAAATATGAATTCAAGCGAAAAAAAGTACATTTTCCTTGTTTTTAAATGACACGTGGCGTTTCTTTGTACCAGTTCATTACAACATTGACATTGTTATCAAGAAAGGTGGAGGGACTAGACCCGTTGAAACCTTAGCAACCCTTTAACTATAAAGAAGGTGCTACATTCTACCACTATGTTCCTTGTTTACGGAAACTAAGGCTAGATAACACAAAGTAAAGGCTATATGTCTTTACTTTTTTCTTGATAATTTTAATAGAATGGTCCGATAATCATATTTATGATGTAGATGTTGATTATACCTTTTCTAAATGTTAATGGTTAGGAGTGGGAAACATGCTAATTGAAGCGATGCAATTCCTAAAAAAGGGATACATATGATGAAGATACAGGATATACTAAAGGAACGGATTTTGATACTTGATGGTGCCATGGGTACCATGCTTCAGCGGTATAAATTTACAGAGGAAGACTTTAGGGGAGACCGTTTTAAAGACTGGCCTTTTCCTCTGCAGGGCAATAACGACCTATTGACGCTAACCCAGCCAGAAGCTATCGCCGAAGTTCATAGAAAATATTTTGAAGCAGGTGCAGATATTGTAGAAACTAATACATTCTCTGGCACTTCTATTGCCATGGCTGATTATCATATGGAAGATTTGGTTTATGAACTTAATTATGAGTCCGCCAAAATAGCCAAGGAGGTCGCCGTAGCCTTTTCCAAAAAGGAGCCAGATAAACCGAGGTTTGTAGCTGGAAGTATGGGTCCAACCAATAAAACAGCAAGTATGTCTCCTGATGTAAATGATCCTGGTTTTAGGGCAGTTTCATTTGAGACATTGCGATTAGCATACAAAGAGCAGGTAGAGGCCCTGCTTGATGGAGGAGTAGATATCCTGATGGTAGAAACAATTTTTGATACACTTAATGCAAAAGCCGCACTTTTTGCCATTGAAGAGGTAAAACAGGCACGTAATATTCAAACGCCGGTCATGGTTAGCGGCACAATTACAGATGCCTCGGGGCGAACTTTATCCGGGCAGACCGCAGAAGCATTTTTAATATCTATAGATCATATCCCCTTATTGTCTGTTGGATTTAATTGCGCTCTGGGAGCAAAGCAATTAGTACCCCATTTAGACGCTATTGCGTTTCGCACAGAAGCTGCTATTTCAGCACATCCTAACGCAGGTTTACCTAATGCTTTTGGAACTTATGATCAAACGCCTGATCAGATGGCTGAAGAAATCAAGGAATACCTTGATAAAGGCCTGGTGAATATAATTGGAGGATGCTGTGGATCTACCCCCGCACATATTACAGCAATTGCTGAATTGGCTAAGGATTATAAACCCAGAAAATTTATTTTTTCTGATACAGAAGGCGTTCAATTTTAAAAAATGAGTAAGACAACTGACATAAAATTGAATTTAGACAATGAACTGGAGGCCGGGATCGGTTCCAGTTCAAAACCAAGATTTCTTAAGTTAGCCGGTCTGGAACCACTGGTTATTACTTCGGAAAGCAATTTTATAAATATAGGGGAAAGAACAAATGTTGCCGGTTCAAGAAGGTTTCTACGATTAATTAAAGAAGAAAAATATGAGGAAGCCCTGGACATAGCCAGACACCAGGTGGAAGGTGGAGCCCAGATTATTGATATAAATATGGACGATGGCCTGATAGATGGAAAACAGGCCATGGTCAAATTTTTGAATTTGGTAATGGCCGAGCCAGATATTGCGCGTGTTCCTATAATGATAGATAGCTCCAAATGGGAGATTATTGAGGCCGGTTTACAACTTGTTCAGGGAAAATGTATTGTCAACTCTATTAGTTTAAAGGAAGGAGAAGAAGAATTTATACGTCAGGCAAAATTAATACGTCTTTATGGGGCCGCAGTAATTATCATGGCGTTTGACGAAAAAGGGCAGGCGGATAATTTTGAGAGACGGATTGAAATAGCCAAACGATCATATGATATATTGGTAAATAGGGTAAATTTCCCACCGGAAGATATCATTTTTGATCTTAATATTTTTCCTGTTGCAACCGGAATGGAGGAGCACAAACAGAATTCTGTAGATTTTATTGAAGCTACTGCCTGGGTTCGGGAAAACCTCCCATATTGCAATGTTAGCGGTGGGGTTAGTAATGTCTCTTTCTCATTTAGAGGCAATACACCAGTTCGTGAGGCTATGCATTCGGTTTTCTTGTACCATGCTATTCAGGCCGGTATGAATATGGGAATTGTTAACCCTGCCATACTTGAAGTCTATGACGATATTCCAAAAGATTTACTGGATAGAGTAGAAGATGTCATTTTAAACAGAAGGGATGACGCCACGGAACGCCTGCTCGATTTTGCAGAAACTGTGGTTGGTAAAGCAAAAGATAGCAAAGCGGATGATTCATGGCGAAAAGATCCGCTTCAGGAAAGAATTACCCGGGCTTTGGTCAAAGGAATAGACCAATATATTGTAGCAGATATAGAAGAGGCAAGATTGGCCGTCGCTAAACCTATTGAGGTAATTGAAGGTCATTTAATGAAAGGGATGAATGTGGTTGGGGATCTCTTTGGAAGTGGAAAAATGTTCCTGCCACAGGTAGTTAAGTCTGCAAGGGTAATGAAAAAAGCAGTTGCCTATTTATTGCCTTATATTGAAGAGGATAAAGACAATGTATCACAGTCTGCAGGTAAAATCTTAATGGCTACGGTTAAGGGTGATGTACATGATATAGGTAAGAATATTGTAAGTGTGGTACTGGCTTGTAATAATTATGAAATTATTGATTTGGGCGTAATGGTTCCACCTGAAAAAATAATTCAAAAAGCTAAAGAAGAACAGGTAGATGTAATAGGGTTAAGTGGCCTTATTACCCCTTCTCTGGATGAAATGGTTCATCTGGCTCGCGAAATGGAACGCCAGGAGTTTAACATACCCTTATTAATAGGTGGGGCAACAACCAGTAAGGCACATACTGCAGTAAAGATTGACCCACATTACAGTGCCTCTGTAGTTCACGTAAATGATGCCTCTAGGGCCGTAACAGTGCTTGGCAACCTCTTACAAAAAGATTCTGCAGATGAGTATAAGGCATTGGTTAAAACTGACTATTCTTCCTTTAGGGAGAAATTTCTAAGTCGCGGGAAACAAAAGGAATACCTAAGTCTGGAAGAAGCAAGAAGGAATAAGTTTCATATAGACTGGGATTCCTCTGATATTATAAAACCCAATAATTTAGGGATAGAGGTAATTAAGGATATAGACCTTCAACTTTTAGAAGAATTTATAGATTGGACCCCATTTTTCCGAACTTGGGACTTGCATGGAAAATACCCCGCAATATTAAGCGATAAAATTGTAGGTGACCAGGCTACTGAATTATATGAAGATGCCCGGTCAATGCTGAAAAAGATCTTCGAGGAAAAATTATTGACCGCAAAAGCGGTTTTCGGACTTTTTTGCGCTAATACCATTAATGATGATGATATTGAAGTAATTGCTCATCCTTTAAATACCCAAACTGCTGGCAAAAAAGAGGAAAACAGGCTTTTTGTTTTTAGGACTCTGCGCCAGCAATCCAAAAAAAGACAAGGTATCCCGAATATAGCCCTGGCAGATTTCATTGCGCCCAAGGAATCAGGATTACAGGATTATATGGGCTGTTTTTGCGTTTCAGCTGGTTTTGGCACCAAGGAACTTGCTGAAGAATATGAGAAAAATCTTGATGATTACAATGCTATTATGATCAAAGCATTGGCCGACAGACTGGCCGAGGCCTTTGCTGAGTATTTACATAAAGAAGTAAGAACAAAATATTGGGGATATTCAGCCAAAGAACAACTCTCCAATGAAAATTTAATAAAAGAGGAGTACAAGGGAATAAGGCCGGCACCCGGCTACCCGGCCTGTCCCGATCATACCGAAAAATTGACCATCTGGGAAATACTGGATGTGGATAAGGAGATTGGAGTTATATTGACAGATAACCTGGCGATGTTCCCTGCGGCCAGTGTAAGTGGATATTATTTTGCACACCAGGATGCTCGATATTTTGGATTGGGTAAGATAACAGAAGACCAGCTTGTAGATTATGCAGGGAGGAAAGAAATTAAGTTGGATAAAGCCAGGAAATGGCTTGCACCAAATATAGCAGATGAATAAGTGAAATATCCTGTTGGATGTAAGCTAAATCAACAGGTTTCCGGAATTACAAAATATATATTCAAAAATAATTGAATTAAAATATTGAAAAGTTGTAAGCATAAATGAAAGTTACCGAACATATAGAAAGAGCTAAGGGTAATACGCTATTCTCTTTTGAAATTATTCCTCCGGTTAAGGGTAGAAACATACAGGAGCTATACGATAATATAGATCCTTTAATGGACTTCAACCCACCCTTTATAGATGTAACTACTTCCAGGGAAGAGTATATTTATATAGATAAAAATGGCCTTTTAGATAAAAAACTTACGCGGATGAGGCCGGGTACAGTGGGGATTTGTGCTTCAATAAAGCACAAATATGATGTAGATACCATTCCACATGTACTCTGTGGTGGATTTACAAAAGAAGAAACGGAATATTTATTGGTAGACTGTCACTATTTGGGGATAGATAACATCATGGCTCTTAGGGGAGATGCGATGAAAGAAGAAAAGTATTTTGAACCTTCAAAGGGGGGGCACGTATATGCATCAGAACTCGTAGAACAAATACATAACCTAAACTGTGGACAGTATTTACATGAGGTTGTGGAAACCGATTATTGTGCAGATTTTTGTATTGGTATAGCCGGTTATCCCGAAAAACACATGGAAGCTCCTTCTTTACTAACAGATTTAAAATGGCTAAAGAAAAAAGTGGAACTTGGAGCCCATTACGTCGTAACTCAAATGTTTTTTGATAATAAAAAGTTTTTTGATTTTGTCAAAGCCGCTAGAGATATCGGTATTACCGTACCGATAATTCCCGGAATAAAGCCTATTGCAGTCAAAAGGCATTTGCAATTGTTACCTCAGGTATTTAGAATTGATCTCCCACAGGATTTGATTGATGCAGTAGAAACTTGTAAGAATAATAAGGAAGTAAGACAAATTGGGATTGAATGGGCAATTGAGCAATCTAAAGAATTAAAAGCGGCAGGAGTTCCGGTGTTACATTATTATTCCATGGGTAAGTCGGATAATATTAAAGCCATTGCCCAAGCAGTGTTTTAATTGAATATTGACTCAATATAGTTTACTTTAAAAGCAACGTAACTGTACCGAGATAACGCAAGAATAGATATTAATATTTGTAATAGGCGCCTTTCTTCAATTCCCTAAAGATAACCCTTTAACTTCAGAATTAATTACTCGTTTTATTTGCTATTTTTACACCCAATGGACAGCAGATTTTTTTACGCATGCCTACTTTCCTGTGTGTGGTGTTTTTCCCAAAAAGAAGAAACACCTAAAAGGTTTACAATAGATGTCAATCCCTTTTATGGTTCTGTCCTCCTGCACAACCCGGATATTTCTCATTTAATAAATGCACATCCTGCAGGAGTTATTCTTGGGTTTAATAAGAAAAATTTTGGATCTAAGGAATGGCATCAGGAATATAACTATCCTGATACCGGAATTTCCTTTATTTATCAGGATATGAGGGATGAAACCTTAGGTAAAAATTATAGTTTGTACGCACATTATAATTTTTATTTCTTTAAGCGAAACATGCAATTCAGAATTGGTCAGGGCTTAGCTTATAACACTAATCCATACGATAAGAATGAAAATTTCAGGGGTAATGCTTATGGTTCACATATCATGAGTGCTACATATATAATGCTTAATTATCATAAGGAACAAATATTTAAAGGATTGGGCTTTAAAGCAGGAATATCTCTTATTCATTATTCCAATGCAAATGTAAAAGCGCCTAATACTTCTACGAATACGTTTGCTTTTAATGCAGGACTTATATATGATTTAGATGGAAATGAGGAAATAGTTTATATAAAAAACCTCGAAAAAACGAAGGTCACACAACCCATTATGGCTAATCTGGTTTTTAGATCAGGAATCAATGAGAGTGATGTACTTAACTCAGGCCAGTTTCCATTTTATATTTTCTCGGCTTATGCGGATAAACGCTTATCCCGGAAAAGTGGAATACAGCTGGGAGCGGATGTGTTTTTTTCAAATTTTTTAAAAGAATTGATTCGTTACCAATCCATTGCTTTTCCTGAGTTGGATGTTGACCCTGATACAGATTATAAGCGAGTGGGGATGTTCCTGGGATATGAACTCTATATTTCTAAATTAAGTGCAATCGCTCAGCTGGGTTATTATGTTTATTATCCTTTTGATTTTGAAGGTAAAGTGTATAACAGAATTGGTTTAAAATATTATTTTGGAAAAAAATTATTTGGAGCAGTTACTTTAAAATCCCATGGTGCTGCAGCCGAAGCGGTAGAATTTGGACTTGGAATACGTTTATAGAAGTTACAGGCAATAAATTTGTATAAGGCATGAAGTATTTAAAAAGTATATATATGAAAGTGATGATGGCCATTGGATTAATTTTTTTGATGAGTTGCAATGGAGATAGTGTGCCAGACTGCTTCCAAAACGCAGGGGACATAATACGTGATGCAATTCCGGTAGAAAACTTTACAAAAATAACCGTTAATGAAAATACCAAATTGGTCCTTAAAGAGGGAAGCACCATATCAGTAGAAGTTGAAACCGGGGAATTTTTGCGTAACCAGGTAAATGCTGAAGTTAAGGACGGGAGGCTTTTACTTACCGACACTAATAATTGTAATTTTTTCAGGCCATACGGCCTTACTACTTTTTATGTAACAGCGCCAAATATTACAGAAATCAGAAGTAATACAGGCTTTTCTACAGTTAGTGATGGGGTGTTGGCTTATCCTCAGATTACTCTTATTTCTGAGAGCTTTAATGACCCTGAAAACCTGACGACAGATGGTGCGTTTAACCTGGAATTGGCATCACAGAGAGTAAATGTGGTGGTTAACGGTATCGCATATTTTAAATTACGCGGTAGTTCTGAAAATTTTAGTGTGGTTATAGCAGCAGGGGATTCCAGAGTTGAAGCGACATCACTGCTAGTTCCAAATGTTACCATTAATCATAGGGGAAGCAATGATATACTAATTAATCCACAGGAGTCATTAAGAGGCACAATTCGGGGAACCGGGGATGTTCGGAGTTATAATCGTCCGGATATTGTAGAAGTGCAGGAACTCTATAAAGGGAGGTTAATTTTTGATGACTAACTGATTCAGTTGCCGGTTAATTCGGTAAACAAACCTTCCAGATTTTTATTCTTTCGACTGAGTTGTAGCGTTTTTAGTTTATTGTCATGGGCAAAATCAAAAACTACCGACCGCATATCTTTAGAAGTGTCAAAGGTAATTTCGTATATAAATCCGCCGGTATTAACCACGCTGGTAACGTACGGTAGTCTTTTCAGGAATGCCTCTTCCACACGATAATCAAATTCAACTTCGATTATCTGTTCATTCTCCTCCCTTAGATCGGCAAGTTTTTTATCTGCCACTAAAATTCCTTCGTTAATAATAAGTACCCTGTCACAAACAGCTTCTACTTCCTTCATAATATGAGTTGATAGCAGGATGGTCTTTTCTTTGCTTATCTGCTTAATAAGTTTTCTAATTTCAATAAGTTGATTAGGATCTAAGCCTGTCGTGGGTTCATCCAAAATAAGTACTTCCGGATCATGAAGAAGAGCAGAGGCAAGGCCTACTCGCTGTTGATATCCTTTGGATAATGCGCCAATTTTTTTGTGGGCTTCCGGGCTCAAACCGGTTTGTTCTATTACTGTGTTTATTCTTTTTTTGGATATTTTATAAACCTCGGCATTAAAAGCAAGATATTCCTTTACATACATATCCTTATAGAGCGGGTTATGTTCGGGTAAATAACCTATACATTTTTGTACCTCTCTCGGCTTCAGGAGAACGTCATATTGATTTACAAAAGCTTCGCCTTTGTCGGCTTTACTGTAAGTGGTCAGAATCTTCATCATGGTAGATTTCCCTGCTCCGTTTGGACCTAAGAATCCTACAATCTCCCCTTTTTTTATCTCAAAAGACACATTATTTAGTGCTTTTTGTGAACCAAAACTCTTGGAGATATTTATGACCTTTAAAGACATGTGCTAAATTTTTGGTAAAAATAAACATTGCAGGTTTAAGCTGGAATTTCGTTTACATAATTTTGATTAATCAATTAAAAAATTCTAGAATGCGGAGCATGCCTTTACTTAAAGTAATGATAAATTCTCAAAAAAAAATTACATTCAAATAATTATCCGCAAGGAAATCCAAGATACTGTGAATATTCAAAAAAATATATTTATAAACATCTATTTTTAAATTTAATATTTACCTTAGCCAAAGATTTATAGAAAAATGACTCGTAATTATTTTTGGAATGGTTTCTATTTTTATTTCTTTTTTAAAAGAAGTACGGGACTGTTTTAGAATATTGTGAACAATATATCAGATAAGGTCCCGTGAAATACGGGATTTTTTTTTGAAAGAAACTTAACTATATGGGTTTAAAAATAGCCATACAGGGAATTAAAGGTTCTAATCACCATCAGGTGGCTTTGAATTATTTTGGGGATGATATAGATTTAGTGGAATGCTTGTCATTTCATACGTTAGTAGACCAATTGCTTAATAAGCAAGCGGATAAGGGTGTAATGGCTATTGAAAATTCAATTGCAGGATCAATAATACCTAATTATGCCCTTGTATATCATAATAATTTGCACATTATTGGGGAATATTACCTGAATATCCATCACAATCTGATGGCTTTAGATGGGCAGCAATTGTCAGACATTAAGGAAGTTCGATCGCATCCAATGGCCCTATTACAATGTAGAGAGTATTTAAAGTCTCAACCCCATATAAAAATGGTTGAAGATGTTGATACTGCCGAAACAGCAAAACGAATTCAAGAAAACCAATTGAAAGGGATAGCTGCCATTGCTCCGGCAGTGGCTGCAGATCTGTATGATTTAAAAATTATTGAGCCCGAAATACAGACGATAAAGAATAATTCCACAAGATTTATCATCGTAAAGACGCAGAATAAGGAAATGCCAAAAGAAGAGATCAACAAAGCCTCCATACGTTTTCTTACGGATCATAAGCGAGGAAGTTTAGCTGCGGTTCTAAATGTTATGAGTGATTGCAATTTGAATTTGACCAAAATACAATCGTTACCAATTATTGAAACACCATGGAAATATGCATTTTTTGTGGATATAACTTTTGATGGCTACAATCATTTTGCCAAAGCGAAATCATTATTGGATATCATGTCCGAAGATTTCAAGGTTTTAGGTGAATATAAAAATGCTCGTTTATGATACAAACCGCTGATCGTTTACAAACCATAGAGGAGTATTATTTCTCAAAAAAATTACGTGAAGTCAGAGGAATGGCAGCTGCCGGAAAACCAATAATAAATATTGGTATAGGTAGTCCTGATCTTCCACCATCTGAGGCCGTCCTTACTTGTTTTCAGGAATCTGTAAGACATACGGGCGCCCATCAATACCAGAGTTATCAGGGGCTCCCTGAACTAAGAGAAACAATAGCGCAGTTTTATAAGGAAAAATTTAATGTAGATGCAGATCCGTCTAATGAAATATTGCCCCTTATGGGTTCCAAAGAAGGGATAATGCATATTAGTATGGCTTTTTTAAATCAGGGTGATGAGGTATTAATTCCCAATCCGGGTTACCCTACCTATACATCAGTCACAAAATTGGTCGGAGCAGTTCCAAGGCAATATGACCTTGTTTCTGATAACGGATGGTTCCCAGATTTAGAAAGATTAATGCAGGAAGATTTGTCTGGTGTAAAGTTAATGTGGGTAAGTTATCCGCATATGCCTACGGGGGCTAAGGCAAATTCTTCTCAATTGGAAAAACTAGTTGCCTTTGCGAAAGAGCATAACATCTTATTGGTAAATGACAATCCTTACAGTTTTGTTTTAAGTAAGAGTCCATTGAGCATTTTAAGTGTAAAGGGAGCCAAGGATACAGCTTTAGAACTCAATTCTCTGAGCAAAACTTTCAATATGGCAGGTTGGAGAGTTGGAATGGTTTTGGGAAATAAAGAGAATGTAAATGCGATTTTAAAAGTTAAAAGTAATATGGATTCTGGAATGTTCTATGGTATTCAGAAAGGTGCTATTGAGGCATTAAAAAGTGGAAAGGAATGGTTTGATCAACTAGATCAAACATATGAGGCTCGGAGAAAGTTGATGTTTCAGTTGGCAGATAAATTGCAATGCACCTACGACCCTAATGCCGTTGGCATGTTTGTCTGGGCAAAGTTACCAGCCACATCTCAGAATTCTGAAGATTTTATAGATAGAATATTACATGAGAAAAACATTTTCATCGCACCTGGAACTATTTTTGGAAGCAATGGGGAGGGCTATATCAGATTTTCACTATGTGTCGCAGAATCAAAGATAAAAGAGGCTATCGACAGGTTTTAGGCCAGTATACAGAATGAAAATAAGAACTATAATTAAGTAAAGGATTATCCTTAGAATTGTAAATAGTGTAAAAGCTTTTAAGTTGGAAAGATGAATGTAATAATAGTAGGTATCGGATTAATTGGGGGTTCAATGGCCCGCGACCTGAGACGCAAGTATCCGGAGGTATCAATCTATGGAAAGGATGCAAGTGCATCCCATCTTGAAGAAGCTATTAGGCTTCAACTTATAGACGGCATTGCTGGCTCAAAAGAATTTTCAGAGGCTGATATTATTATAGTTAGTATCCCGGTGGATGCTATTGTAAAGGAACTTCCAAAATTATTGGACCTCATTGGTGACGATTCTTTGGTGATAGATGCAGGGTCAACAAAGTCAGAAATTTGCAGTATAGTTGCAGATCATCCAAAAAGACGAAATTTTCTGGCTTGCCATCCTATAGCAGGGACAGAATTTTCAGGGCCCTCCGCTGCCATTTCAGGTTTGTTTGAAGGTAAAACAAACATAATTTGTGAAGTAGAGAAAACAGCATTTAAACTTCAGGAAAGAGCATTAAATATTTTTAGTGGATTGGGAATGCGCATAAGGTATATGAACCCTGAAGCTCATGACCGGCATATTGCCTATGTTTCCCACTTATCGCATATAAGTTCATTTATGCTGGGTAAAACGGTAATTGAAAAGGAGAAAAATGAACGTGACATATTTGACATGGCGGGCAGTGGTTTTGAAAGTACGGTTAGATTAGCAAAAAGCTCCCCGGCAATGTGGACTCCTATTTTCAAACAAAATAAAGAGAATGTCGTAGAGACTTTGGATGAATATATTCAAAATCTGGAAGCCTTTAAACAAAAATTAATAGGCAATGATTTTGACGGAATTTACAAAGAAATGGACAATACCAATAAGATAAAAGCAATATTAAAAGGAATACCACAAAATAATAAAGACAGATAATAATGGAGAATTCAAAAAATTTAAGATCATGGTTAGATGATATGAATTTATCACATCCCCTGGTAATTGCAGGGCCATGCAGCGCGGAAACTGAAGATCAGGTATTAGGAATAGCTCATGAGCTTAAAGATACAGATGTAAACTACTATCGTGCTGGTATATGGAAGCCGAGAACCAGACCAGGAAACTTTGAAGGAGTTGGAGCTATAGGTCTTAAATGGTTACAAAAAGTAAAAGAAGAAACCGGTCTTAAGACAGCTACAGAAGTAGCCAACAGGGCTCATGTTGATCTTGCATTGGAACATGATGTGGATTTGCTTTGGATAGGCGCACGTTCTACAGTTAGCCCGTTTATAGTTCAGGAAATTGCAGACGCTTTGGAAGGTACAGATAAAATTGTTCTTGTTAAAAATCCGGTAAACCCGGACCTTTCCTTATGGCTGGGTGCCGTAGAGCGATTATCAAAGGCCAATATTAAAAAGTTAGGGGTAATACATCGGGGTTTTTCTACCTATGAGAAAACCAAATATCGGAATATCCCGGAATGGCAAATGGCTATTGAATTGCAAACTAAATTTCCAGACCTGCCTTTGATTAATGATCCTTCACATATTAGTGGCAATAGGGAATTGATCTTTGATATTTCACAAACTGCTCTAGATCTGAATTTTGATGGATTAATGATTGAAACACATCATGATCCTGATAATGCCTGGAGCGATGCTGCGCAGCAGGTAACTCCTAAAAGATTGGTGCAAATCATGGAAGACCTAAAAATTAGAAAGGAAACTGATGAGGAAGCAGAATACAACCAAAAAATTAATAATCTCCGCACCCAGATAGATATTATTGATAATCAGCTAATTGACATTCTTAGCAAAAGAATGAAAGTTTCTGATGGGATTGGTGAATTGAAAAAGCAGCGCAATGTGGCCGTTCTTCAAACGAACCGTTGGAATGCAATATTAGGTAAAATGATCCTGGAGGGGGAATCTAAAGGATTGAGTGAAGAATTTGTTCTTCGCATGTTTAAAGCTATACACCAGGAATCAATAAA
Organism: Eudoraea sp.; assembly: GCF_049669105.1. Classification (NCBI taxonomy): domain Bacteria; kingdom Pseudomonadati; phylum Bacteroidota; class Flavobacteriia; order Flavobacteriales; family Flavobacteriaceae; genus Eudoraea; species Eudoraea sp. Next base: position 87,527 of record NZ_JBATKE010000068.1, on the reverse strand, counting down.
TCATCAGGAGAAAATAATTAATGCCGAGGTCTTAAAGAAATAGAGGCTATTTTTTTTACCAAACTTTATTTATAAAACTGGTATGTAAAGTGTAACAAAAAAAGAATAATGTTGTCTTTAAAAAAACGTGTAACACAAATATATATGAAAACAATAATATCGCTTTGCATCGTGCTTATTTCCCTTAATTCCTTTTCACAAAGCATGCTGGAGAAGGAGGTTGGTGACTTTCAGGAAATAAAGGTATATGACTTAATTGAAGTGAACCTGATTAAGTCTGATGCTAATCGGATAATTATAAAAGGTCATAACGTTTATGATATCAAATTCGTAAATAAAAATGGTGTCTTAAAATTACGCATGGAGCTAGATAAAAAGTTCCAGGGAGAAGAAACTTTTGTAGAAGTTTATTATACAGATCTTCGGATTATTGACGGCAATGAAGGAGCTAAAATTGTTTGTAATGAACTTATTGAGAAGGAGAAGATTGAGATAAGGGCCCAGGAAGGATCGCATATCAAAATTGGAATGGATGTAAAAGATGTGGAAATGAAGGCGGTGACGGGAGGTATAATTGAGGCATCGGGATTAGCAAAAAATCAAATAATTGTTTTGAATACCGGAGGAGTATTTGAAGGCAGGGAGTTGTTAACAGAAGTAGCAAGTGTAAAAATCTCCGCAGGTGGAGAGGCAGAGCTTTATGTTTCAGAAAAATTAGATATCAATGTGAAGGCAGGGGGTGATGTTTATGTTTATGGGAATCCAAAAGATGTAAATAAAACAACTTTAGCCGGTGGCAGAATAGTTTTTAAAAACTAATAAGTTAACCCAATAAATAAAGAACCCGGTATTTTACCGGGTTCTTTATTGCTATAAATTATTTTTTGAAAATATGGTGTGTTATAAAGAATCCATTGTTGTCACCTTTGCCATCACTTTCAACAGCACTGGTCACAAATGCTAATTCCAAGTTATCTATTATCGTAGTTTTAATAATGGAGGTAATCATGCTGTCGGTACAGCAATATTCTGTAACCGGACACCCCTAATATTATAAAAGTTAAGCAGTTTTGATTCCTGGTAATTTCTTACTCGAATTTCATCACGCTTAAAATATATTTCTGGGGTTGTCCTCAGCTGTTTGAACTAAGATATATGCTTTATAGTCTTTTTCTTCCATAGTATTCACAATACGAGATCTGCCTATACCATTAGGCACAATAGATTCTACACTGGTAATTGCCTCAAATTGTTGAGCGTTTACTTCCATGGCCTCAGTTAAAATTTGCAAGGCAATAAGTGTGATTTTTTCATAAAATGTAGTTTAGATAACTATTTTTTGGGTCTTTCCTAACCAATTATACTCTTCGAAATTAAAGTATTATCGTTTCTTTGTATTGAAATGCAAACATTTATGCTTGGAATTGTTTATAAGTCTACCGGTAGTTGGTACACCGTAAAAACTAAGGAGGGAGATATTTATGAATGTCGTATAAAGGGAAAGTTCCGAATTAAGGGAATTAAAAGTACAAATCCAATTGCCGTGGGCGACGTGGTGGTATTTGAAATTGAAAAAATTGGGGATGAGACTTTAGGTGTTATCTCTAAAATAGAAGATCGTAAGAATTATATAATTCGAAAATCGGTTAAACTTTCGAAACAAACGCATATTATAGCGGCTAACATTGATCAGGTTTTTTTATTGGTCACGCTTAAGAATCCAAGAACGTATACTATTTTTATTGATCGATTTCTGGCAAGCTCTGAAGCCTATGATATAAAAACAGTACTCCTTTTCAATAAAGTAGATATGTATAATGAGGATGAGTTGGCAGAAGTAAAGTATTTGGCCGCTTTGTATCGGGAAATTGGCTATACATGTATAGGGATTTCTGCAAAAACCGGAAAGAATGTTGATAAGGTAAAAGACATGATGAAGGAACATACGAGTATGTTTGCGGGGCATTCAGGAGTGGGAAAATCCACTCTCATTAATTCCATAGCACCTGAGTTAAATATAAAGACAACCGAAATTTCTGATCAGCACTTTCAGGGACAACATACTACGACTTTTGCAGAAATGTATGACTTGAATTTGGGAGCCAGGATTATAGATACTCCAGGGATTAAAGGCTTTGGTATGGTGGATATGGACAAGTATGAGATAGGAGATTATTTTCCCGAATTTTTTAGACTTAAAATCAATTGTAAGTTTAATAACTGCCTTCACTTAGACGAACCCAAATGTGCAGTTAAAGCCGCATTGGATAAAGATGAAGTGTCATGGAGCAGGTATCGGAGTTATGTTCAGATTGTAACCGGGGAGGAAGATACCTATAGAATGGACAATTACGAAGAAGTATGAGGGCGGTAATACAAAGAGTATCCTCTGCAAGCGTTGTTGTAAATAACGAAACAATTTCTCAAATTGGATGGGGTTTTTTGGTATTGTTAGGAATTGAGGATTCTGATACCTCGGATGATATTGTATGGTTATCAAAGAAAATTTTAAACCTTAGAATTTTTAATGACGCACATGGTGTGATGAACCAATCATTATTGGAAACCGGGGGAGACGCTATTGTGGTGAGTCAGTTTACCTTACATGCAGTAACCAAAAAAGGGAACAGACCATCCTACATCAGGGCTGCAAAACCCGATATCGCTATTCCTCTTTATGAATCTTTCGTGAATCAGATGGAAACAGAATTAGGAAAACAGATAGGCACAGGTGTTTTTGGTGCCGACATGAAAGTCTCCTTGGTAAATGATGGTCCGGTTACTATAATAATTGACACAAAAAATAAAGACTTATGAAAATTGAAAATGCACAATTAGCTGTTGACAATTGGATAAAAGATCATGGCGTTCGCTATTTTAATGAATTGACAAACATGGCCCAGCTCACAGAAGAGGTTGGGGAAGTTGCTCGTATTATTGCCAGGCGGTATGGAGAACAAAGTGAGAAAGAATCGGATAAAGAAAAGGATTTGGGAGAAGAATTGGCCGATGTTCTTTTTGTTGTTCTATGTTTGGCAAACCAGACCGGAATTGATCTGCAGCAAGCTTTTGATCGCAAACTGGATATGAAAGCAAAACGCGATCACGACAGGCACCAAAACAATAAAAAATTGAAATAGTAGTATCTTTGCATTCGGTTTTAAAACAGCACCAATTTGAAATTACACCTCTTAGGCCCGTCCAGTAATCTCCTGAACTCTAAAATAAAGGTCACAGGTTCCAAGAGTGAATCTAACAGACTTTTGTTGCTAAATGCTCTTTATCCCGGAATTACAATTAAAAATCTATCCAATTCCGATGATGCTGCTGTAATGCAAAAAGGCATTCAGGTAAAAGAAGGAAAGGTGGATATTCATCATGCGGGTACGGCCATGCGTTTTTTAACAGCCTTTTTCGCTTCTCAGGAAGGAGCGAATGTTACCCTTACTGGATCACAGAGAATGCAGGAACGACCTATAAAAATATTGGTTGATGCCTTGAAAAATTTGGGCGCTGATATCGATTATTTGAAAAATGAGGATTATCCCCCATTGAGGATAAAAGGAAAATCCCTCAATGCATCTAAGGTGAGCCTTCCCGCAGATATTAGTAGTCAGTACATTTCTGCTTTATTGCTTATTGCTCCAAGTTTAGAGCATGGGCTGGAATTGCAACTGGTAGGTGCTATCACATCTGTTCCCTATATTAAAATGACGCTGGGCTTGTTAGACCAAATAGGGATAGCCAGCTCATTTGAAGGGAATACGGTAAGTGTCCTTCCAAAAAAACAAATAGGTGAAATAACCATAACAGTAGAATCTGATTGGAGTTCGGCTTCCTATTTTTACAGTATTACAGCGCTCTGTGAAGTAGGCACCAAAATTGGTTTGGCGTCCTATAGAAAAGATAGTTTGCAGGGAGATAGCATCCTTAAGGAAATATATAAAGATTTTGGGGTTAAGACCGAATTTAAAAAAGATAATGTTATTCTGTCTAAAACTAAAATCCACCAAAAATCAGAAGTTTACTACGATCTGGCAAATGCACCTGATTTGGCACAGACCGTCGCTGTTACTTGTTTTGGATTAGGAATTGGTTGTCACCTTACCGGTTTACACACATTAAAAATAAAGGAGACAGATAGGTTGGTTGCGTTAAAAAATGAACTCAAAAAACTCGGAGCTAAGGTTTTAGTAAGCAATAACTCACTTACCCTGGAATCTTCCAATAAAATAAATTCCGGGGTGGCAATTGATACTTATAACGATCACAGAATGGCTATGGCATTTGCTCCACTGGCTTTAAAAACAGCAATAGTGATCAACGATGCAAAGGTTATTTCCAAATCATACCCGGATTTTTGGAAAGACTTGGAACAGCTAGGATTTAATATTAAAGACCTATAAAGGTATTTAATACCACTTTTACTTGACAAGGCCTACTTCAGGATTGTATATTTGCAGCCGTCAAAAAGGCGAACTAAAATTCATATATGAAATTATCACACTTTAGTTTTGAATTGCCAAAAGAATTGATGGCAGAATATCCGGCAGAGCACAGAGACGAATCCAAATTAATGGTCGTTCATAAAGATACCGGTAAAATTGAACATAAAATGTTCAAGGATCTTATTGATTATTTTGATGAAGGAGATGTAATGGTTCTTAATAATACCAAAGTATTTCCAGCCAGGTTATATGGTAATAAAGAAAAAACTGGTGCCAGAATAGAAGTTTTTTTACTTCGTGAGTTGAATGAAGAACAAAGGTTATGGGATGTTTTGGTCGATCCTGCCAGAAAGATCAGAATTGGCAATAAACTTTACTTTGGAGATGATGAGAATTTAGTGGCCGAAGTTATTGATAATACTACTTCAAGGGGAAGAACACTTCGCTTTCTTTATGATGGGTCATATACCGACTTTAGAAGGAAATTAAGGGAACTCGGTGAGACACCTCTTCCAAAATATATTAAAAGAGAAGTGGAACCTGAAGATGAGTCCCGATATCAAACGATATATGCAAAGCACGAAGGTGCAGTAGCGGCACCTACAGCCGGCCTGCATTTTTCCAGGCATTTGTTAAAACGATTGGAAATTAAAGGTATTAAATTTGCCGAACTCACACTTCATGTAGGTCTGGGTACTTTTAATCCCGTAGAAGTAGAAGACCTTTCCAAGCATAAAATGGATAGTGAAGAATTGGTGATTGATGAAAAAGCCACAGAGATTGTAAATTCAGCTCAAATTAAAAAGAAAAGAATTTGTGCTGTTGGAACAACGGCTATGAGAGGCCTGGAAAGTGCCGTTTCATCTGAACATACTCTGAATACGTATGATGGCTGGACCAATAAATTTGTATTTCCACCCTATGACTTTAGTATTGCTAATGCAATGGTAACTAATTTTCATCTGCCAAAATCTACCCTTTTAATGATGGTTTCGGCATTTATGGGTCATGATCTTATGAAAAGGGCCTACAAAGAAGCAATAATTGAAGGATATAAATTTTACTCATACGGTGACGCCATGCTCATCATATAAATAATGTATTGTTTAAATAAAGAATCCTGCCTTTACCTGTTTTCTGATAGGTGCGGCAGGATTTTTTTTACTTAAGAAATGGTTTCAAAGAAGAAGGATATTCGGGCGCTTACTAAGGAGCAACTTCGTGAGTTTTTTAAAAATCAAGGGGAGCAGCCATTCCGAGGAAATCAGGTGTATGAATGGTTGTGGCATAAATCTGCACATTCATTTGACGCAATGACTAATCTATCCAAAGAAACCCGTCAAAAACTGGAAGGTTGTTTTGTAATTAATCACATTAAAGTAGATCAATTACAGAAAAGTTCTGATGGTACAATAAAGAATGCCGTTCGATTGCACGATGGATTAGTAGTAGAATCAGTTCTAATCCCTACAAAAGAAAGAACCACAGCCTGTGTCTCCAGTCAAGTGGGCTGCAGTTTGGATTGTAAATTTTGCGCCACAGCAAGATTAAAAAAGATGCGCAATCTTAATCCGGACGAGATTTACGATCAGGTGGTTGTAATCAATAATGAAAGCGAGCTATATTTTAATAGGCCTTTGAGTAATATTGTCTTTATGGGAATGGGTGAACCCCTGATGAATTATAATAATGTTTTGAAGGCTATAGAGAAGATAACTTCCCCTGAAGGCCTGGGGATGTCTCCAAAAAGAATTACAGTTTCCACCTCCGGGGTCCCAAAAATGATCAGAAAACTAGCCGATGAGGAAGTCAAATTTAAACTAGCCGTTTCTCTTCATTCAGCAATCGAGGAAGTACGTACTTCTATTATGCCCTTCAATGCCACCTTTAATCTTAAGGAGCTGCGAGATTCTTTGATCTATTGGTATTCCAAAACAAAAAGCAGGATTACTTACGAGTATGTCGTTTGGGAAGATATTAATGATAAGGATAAGGATATTAAGGCTTTAATAGCGTTTTGCAGATTTGCACCTTCAAAGGTAAATCTGATAGAGTATAATCCGATAGATGATTCCTACTTTAAGCAGGCATCTAATGAAGCTATTAATAAATATGTGGAGGCTCTGGAACAAAATGGAATAACCGTCACAGTTCGCCGGTCAAGAGGCAAAGATATTGATGCGGCTTGCGGACAATTGGCTAACAAATCTATATAATTAGGGGCGCAATTTAGAATTGCACTTTGCCGTCAGTTCAGATAAAATAAAACTAAGTCGGACCAGGGATCAGAATGAATTTCTTATTTCTTTATTCTCACTTCATTCCCCTTGTTATTTTCCCTAAATTTATCGTTCATCATTGATAAAATCAATACTATTGAAAATTGTCGCGCAAATAACGGAACCGATCAATGAAGAAATGGAGCTCTTTGAAAAAAAGTTCCGTGATTCCATGTCCACCAAGGTGGCACTTCTTAATAGAATCACTTATTATATCGTAAACCGAAAAGGAAAGCAAATGCGGCCAATGTTTGTATTCCTAACGGCCAAGCTCGTTAATAATGGGGAAGTCAATGAAAGGACATATCGTGGGGCATCGGTGATAGAATTAATACACACAGCTTCTTTGGTGCACGATGATGTAGTTGATGATAGTTACAAACGCAGGGGTTTCTTCTCCATAAATGCACTGTGGAAAAATAAAATCGCTGTCTTGGTTGGAGACTATCTGCTTTCGAAAGGAATGCTGCTTTCTGTAGAGTATGAAGATTTTGATTTGCTTAAAATTATTTCCGTTGCTATCCGTGAAATTAGCGAGGGAGAATTACTTCAGATAGAAAAAGCCAGAAGATTAGATATTACCGAGGAGGTATATTACGAAATAATCAGACAAAAAACGGCAACCCTTATTGCTGCCTGTTGCAGCCTTGGAGCATGTTCCGTAAAGCCCGATAGCACAGATGTTGAAACCTTTCGAAAGTTTGGGGAGCTTTGTGGGATGGCATTTCAGATTAAGGATGACCTTTTTGATTATGGAGAGGAAAAAATTGGTAAACCCACAGGAATAGATATTAAGGAGCAAAAAATGACCTTGCCTTTAATTTATGCGCTCAATAACAGTACCCCCAAAGAGAAAAAATGGCTTATTAACTCAGTAAAAAATTATAACAAGGATAAGTCGCGCGTTAAAGAAGTAATCGCCCTTGTAAAAGAAAAGGGAGGTCTTTCTTACGCAGAAACTAAAATGAACGAGTTTAAAAATAAGGCCTTGGAACTTTTAAATACCTACCCGGATTCTGAGTATAAAGATGCTCTTAAGCTTATGGTAAGTTATGTGGTTGATAGAAAAAAGTAACTCCTAACCATAACATTTACAAGGAGTTATTAATTAATTCTAAAATATTTCAGATTTCGGGCAACGTTTTTGATTTCCAGAACGTCTTTATCTATAGAAGGCTAAAATGAAACGCTTGAAAATTATTTCTTTTTACAATAATGAAAAAGTGCTGATCAGGAAAGCAATTGCAGGTCATCCTAATGCACAACGGGCTATTTATGAGAAATTTGCCCCTAAGATGCTGGGAGTATGCAGACAGTACATTAAAGACCTGCATTATGCCGAAGATGTAATGATCAATGGTTTTGTGAAAGTATTTAAAAGTTTGAATTCATTTAGGCATGAAGGAAGCTTTGAAGGTTGGATCAGGCAAATCATGGTTAGAGAAGCTATTTCTTATCTCAGAAAAAAACAATTTGTGGTCTTTGATGATGAGGTTTATGAGTATAATATTCCAAACCAAATTACCTTCTCTTCTTCAATGGATATTGAATATATTCAGCGGATGATTGACAATTTGCCTGAAGGTTATAAAGTAGTTTTTGTCCTTTACGCGATAGAAGGGTATAGGCATTCGGAAATAGCTGAAATGTTGGATATTTCAGAAGGCACATCCAAATCCCAGTTGTTTAAGGCCAGGAGATTATTGCAGGAAAAATTAAAAGAACAAAGTATACTCGGTTATGGAACCCACTAAATTTGAAAATCATATTAAGGAAACCTTAAAGGGAAGTGAAATTAAACCTTCAGAGGCTGCCTGGCATAAAATTAAAGGACAGATCAATATTGAATACAAGCCAAAGGGAACGGGATATTTCTGGTATGGGATTGCGGCGGGTTTTGTTGGAATATTGATACTATCTGTGTTCTACTTTACAACTGATGATGCGACTTTAAATCAAGAGATGCAGGTTGCTACTAAACCATCAACGCCTTTTGTTGACATAGAAAAAGAAGAACTTTTGAAAGCGCCCGTTCTGGAGGAAGAAAGCTTAATGACTGCGGTAGAGGATTCCAATGAAGCGGACAAAGAAAAGTCAACGACAGTGCCAAAAAAGGAATCTAAAGGAGAATTGGTTATATCAGAAGATGCTAAACTGGCAGATACTGAAGAACTCCAAAATAAAACACCGGAAGATTCAAATGAGCTATTTGATACTAAAATAGCGGAGGTATTGGCCAGAGTAAATGCATTGGAAGAAAACAACAAAGAGCTGACAGATTTGGAAGTAGATTCCCTCCTAAGACAGGCGCAAAAAGAAATTATGACACAAAACCTTTTAAATTCTGACAACACAGTTAATCCATCGACATTGCTTTCACAAGTGGAAGATGAGTTGGATCAGTCATTCCGGGATCAGATTTTCGATAAACTTAAGTCTGGCTATAACAAAGTGAGAATCGCGGTTGCGGATCGCAATAATTAATCAAACGCATTCTTTTATATAATTTCTTCAATTGAGTTTGAGGAAACAGTAAGGAGTTTATTCATCAATAATTAATCAAAAATCAAAATGAAAACAATCAGCACCTATTTAGTAGTTCTTTTAATTTCTTTTATAGCCAATACGATGGTGGCACAAGACAATTATAAAGACAAGATTGAAGTACTTAAAGAACAGAAAGAAAAGATTACACTTGAGGAAAAAGAAGCCTTAAAAAATGAAGTGGAAGCTATTAATAAACGTTCGGATAAGGGCGAAATTAGCGCTGATGAAGCAAATAAGCTTAAAGAAGACGCTGCCAGGAAACGAGCCTTAAATATTGAGAACAGACTGGCAATAATAGATAACGAAATTGCTTTATTGGAGCGCAATAAAGGCGAGGTGTTGAATGATCAGAAAGATGATAAATCCCGGGATGACGAAGATGGTCTTGTTATAAGAATAGACGGGGATGAATGGGAAATAACAGATAATAAGTATGGTTGGCCAAAATATGGTCGTCGAACATATTCAGACCTAATTATTGCCTTTGGTTTAAACAATGCAATTATAGAAGGACAGTCACTCAATGACACACCCTATAAGGTATGGGGAAGCAGATTTTTTGAAATGGGTTGGGCGTGGAGAACAAGGGTATTTAAGAATACGAATGCAGTGAGGTTTCATTATGGATTTTCTTTTCAATTCAATGGGTTAAAATCGAAGGATAATCTCTATTACGTTGTTAATGACCAGGGAGAAACAGTACAGGAAGAGTTTCCGTTTAATCTCAGTAAGTCTAAATTAAAATTGGACAACCTGGTATTCCCTATTCATTTTGAATTTGGTCCTTCCAGAACAAGGACTTCCGGAAATTACGTAAAATACTCCTTAAGACATCAATTTAGAATTGGTTTGGGGGGATATGGAGGTTTTAATTTGGGGACTCGCCAGAAGCTTAAATACAATGAAAACGGATCGAACCAAAAGTTAAAAATAAAAGGCGGTTTAAACAGTAATCCGTTCATCTATGGACTAAGTGCTTACATGGGAGTGGATTGTTTTCTGCTCTATGTTAAGTACGACCTAAATCCTATTTTCAAGAGCCCGTCAGTTGAGCAAAGGAATATTTCAATGGGACTACGGTTCGATATTTAAAATTAGAAAAGCCGGAATTCTGTCTCATGTATATTTTCTCTATGTTTGATTATGCCTGAGACAGCTATTCTTTTTATTAGAATTATGCATTAATTTTCAAAAGCAGCTTGCATTTCTTTTGTAAAATCCTCCTTGTAATACCCTTTTTTACAATGATTGCAACGTATTATCTGCGTTGTTGACACCCGAAATAGGGGAATCCAGAATAAATGAAAAAAATTGGGTGTACTTTCACCTGAAAGCGTATCGTTCTGATTACAGTGAGTACATTTTATATGTCTCATGTTTATGGTTGTTGTGTTTCCAGGCCGTATTCCAAAAAATAAGATCATCGCTGTTTAATTACGGTTCATGGTTAAAATAATCGTTCACAATCTGTTTGTATCTTAAAAATACGTTATTTTAAAGCATTCAATTTGCTTATTTTTACAGCTCACATAATTTGCTACATTGATTTCAAAATTCACCATTGATCAAGTTTATGAAACCGCCCGCCTGGAGGAGGTAATTGGGGATTTTGTACAATTAAAAAAATCTGGTTCCAATTTTAAAGGTTTGAGTCCCTTTACAGATGAACGCACTCCAAGTTTTATGGTTTCACCCGTAAAACAAATCTGGAAGGACTTTAGTAGTGGTAAGGGCGGAAACGTTGTGGCATTCCTAATGGAACACGAACATTTTACCTATCCCGAGGCCATTAAATATCTCGCAAGGAAATACAATATTGAAATTGAAGAAACAGAGCGTACCGATGAGCAAAAGGAACAGGCCGATGAACGTGAAAGTATGTATCTGGTTTCTGAATATGCCCAGCAATATTTTGAGAAGACACTTTGGGAGAAGGAAATGGGGAAGGCTATTGGACTTAGCTATTTCAGGGAAAGAGGTTTTACCGATGATATCATTAAAAAGTTTGGACTGGGATATAGCCTGGACCAGTGGGACGCTTTTACCAATTCCGCTCTTGAAGAAGGATATCAGCAGGAATTTTTACAAAAAACCGGACTGACAATTGTAAAAGAAGATGCTAACAACCCTGGAGTCTCAAAAAAATTTGACAGATTTAAGGGCAGAGTAATGTTTCCAATCCATTCCATGAGTGGCCGTGTTCTTGGATTTGGGGGCCGGATACTTTCAAATGAAAAAAAAGCAGCCAAATATCTGAATTCCCCGGAAAGCGAAATTTACCATAAGAGTAAAGTGCTATACGGTATATATTTTGCTAAGCAAGCGATCGCTAAGGAGGATAACTGCTATTTGGTTGAAGGCTATACAGATGTTATCCAACTGTATCAAAAAAGAATACATAATGTGGTAGCCTCCAGTGGTACAGCACTTACACCAGAGCAAATACGATTAATAAACAGGCTTACTAAAAATATTACAGTTTTATTTGACGGTGATGCCGCGGGTTTACGGGCATCCTTGAGAGGGATTGACCTTATTCTTGAGCAAGGAATGAATGTAAAAGTCTGCACTTTTCCCGAAGGAGAAGACCCCGATAGTTTTGCCAAGAACAATGAAGTAGACGAGATTATACTTTATCTGAAGGAGAACTCTAAGGATTTTATACAGTTTAAAACTTCCTTGCTGGCCAAAGATGCGGCAAATGATCCAATAAAAAAGGCTGATACTATTCGCGAAATCGTAAACAGCATCTCTAAAATCCCGGATAGGATAAAACGTGAGATCTATATTCAGGAGTGTGCACATATAATGAATATTTCAGAAGATGTTTTATTTAATACACTTGCGCAGATTGGAAGGAAAGAACGGACGGATGCGGCAACAACAGCCAGACAGGAGCATATAGCATTCGAGGTTGTTAAGCATAGCCAAAAAGAGGAAAAGCTGGATGTGCAATATGAGTTGGAAAAAAAGATTATTGAAATGCTTCTGCTTTACGGGAATGAACTTCAGGAATTTGAGGACCTTATTCTGAAAGAAAATGAGGAGGGCGATCTTGTTCTGGAACCTGAAAATATGGAAGCAAAAGTATATGAAAAGGTATACCTGGACCTTCAGGAAGATGAAATAGAACTCACCCATGATAAATTCAGAAATATCTATTACAAATTAATAGAAGGGCTAAATGAGAAAGAAGACTTTTCCATCTCCACGTTTATGACTGAACTAGATCAGGAAATGGTAGCTCAAATTTCTTCGATATTAATGGAAGAGGAAAAGTATGAGCTGCATCACTGGGAGCGAAAAGATATCTATCCAAAAGACAAAGAAAAAAGTATTTCCCAATTAGTAAGTGAAACAATTTTAACTTTAAGATGCTTTCTAATTCAAAAGAGGATTACATCGCTGCAGGAAAACACAGAAGATTTGAATGGTGATCATAAGGAAACCCTGGAAGAGATAATGAACTACCTTCAATTAAACAAACTCTTAAATAAGAAGTTAAATAGGGTGCTCTCATAATACATTTGCCCGGGTAGCTCTTTAAGTTGTGCCTCAGGGATATAAAAAACCCCGACACTTTGGCCAGGGTTACAATTATTTACAAATCTGAACTTAGTACAATTCCAAGGCCTTTGCTTGTTGAAGCAAATCCACAAGATTATCAACATTTAATTTTTTCATTAAACGAGCTTTGTACGTGCTAACAGTTTTTTCATTTAGATTCAAGCCTAGGGCAACGTCTTTGTTTCGCTTTCCGCTGGCCAGAAGCTTAAGAACCTCAACTTCTCGGGTAGACAACTTTCTGAAAAACCTACGGGGCTTTTGAGTTCCTTCATCGAAGGCCAGTCGTTGAGCCAATTCATTAGTGATAAACATATTACCCTCACTTACTTTTCTAACCGCGGTAATTATGTAATCCAAATCTGCAGTTTTTGAAAGATAACCAAATGCACCTGCCCTTATAGTACTAAGTGCATAAACGTCTTCAGATTGACCACTATAGATCAATACCTTTATGTCCGGGTATTCCTGTTTAAGCTTTCTCAGGCTAGCTATTCCATTAATTTCCGGTATGTCCATTTCAAGTATAACAACATCCGGATTCAACGTCTCTAATTTTGTAAAAAGTTCAGTAGTAGTGGCAGCATCATCAATAACTTCAAAACCGGAAGATGAATTTAGTACATTCTTAATTCCCATTCTGACTATTGGATGATTATCTGCGATTAAAACTTTGATCATTTTGATTGGTTTTCTAGATTTTAACGCTAACAAACGTCTAAAAATACTGACATGCAATGTAAGGTTAAATTATCTAATTTCTTAAACAAAAGTGTACTTTTTTTCTCGATTATAGAGAATAATGGAGTCATTATTCGTCTTAATTAACTGATTCTTAGTCAAGATGTTATTTTAGGCTTACGGGAATTTCGCAAACCGGTATAGGAAGCATCTTATGTTGATTCATCGTGTTGTATCTTTTAAAGATGAGAAATACTTCTTTTTCTCTTCCATTGAATTCATCGGCCTTCTTCCCCGCGTTATTCATTTCCATGGCCCATTCTAATTCCGGATAAGAAGCCCCTATCTGATCTTCATCCGTTCGTGAGTCACCCCACAAGCCATCCGTTGGGGGAGCAATAATAATTTCTTCATTAATACCCAAATACTTGGCAATTTCGTAAACCTCAGTTTTGAGAAGATCGGCAATTGGACTAAGATCAACGCCTCCATCCCCATACTTAGTGTAGAAACCAATTCCAAAATCCTCCACCTTATTTCCTGTTCCTGCAACCAGATAATTCTTTAAAGCGGCAAAATAGTAGAGCGTTGTCATGCGAAGTCTCGCTCGGGTGTTCGCTAAAGACATAAACCTGTCTTCTTCATTGTCAACTGATGGCAATGATGCTACGAGATTGTCAAATACCGAAGTGAGATTCACAGCTTGTCTGGATACATTGTCAAAGTTCTGCTGTAACCATGCAATATGATTGGATGCCCTGGTCACCTGTTTTTCACCTTGATGGATTGGCATCTCTATGCATAATAAGTCTAAACCTGTTTTTGCACATAAAGCTGAAGTAACCGCGGAGTCTATCCCACCCGATACACCTATAACAAATCCTTTGATTTTTGCCTCTGTGGCATATGCCTTTAACCAGTTTACAATATGTGCTATTACCTTTTCTGTTTGCATAGGGTACATTATTATATGGAAATACTAACTTTGCTGCGATAAAAATAAAGCCTATACCTTTAATAATAAAACTGAAGAGTAATTACTTTATATGAAAACAAGATTTATTGCGGTTTTAGTTATTCTTATTAGTCTCCATTCTTGTAAAGATGAAACAAGGGTTTCCGAAGATATTTCAAAGATTCAATTAAATCTGACTGTGCTGCGTTTTGATCGGGAATTTGCGGAGGCAACACCCGGAGACATACCCAAACTAAAACAAAAATTCCCTTACCTGTTTCCAAAACAGTATTCAGATAGTGTTTGGATTGCAAAATTGAAAGATACCTTGCAGAATGAAATATTTAGCGAAGTAAATAGGACTTTTCCCAATTTTGATAAGGAAACAGCAGACCTCGAACTTTTCTTTAAACATGTTGTATACCACTTTCCTAATTACCGGACACCAGAGGTTATTACCGTTATTTCTGATGTAGACTATACGAATCGTGTAATTTTGGCAGACACACTTTTACTTATCGGTTTGGATAATTATCTTGGGAAAGACCATAAGTTTTATGGAGGAATAGAACGGTATATTGCAGCCGGACTTGACAAAACTTATTTAATAAGCGATGTTGCAAGTGCTTTTGGCAAAACCAAGCTCCGCTACCCTTCTGACCGTACTTTTTTAGCACAGATGATATACTATGGGAAAGAGTTATATCTTAAAGACAGGTTAATGCCTCTTGCTACTGATGCCCAAAAAATAGTATATACGCCTGAGGAAATAGAATGGGCTCAGGCCAATGAGGAACAGATTTGGCGTTATTTTATTGAACGGGAAATACTTTACAGTACAGACAATATGTTGGCTCCCCGGTTTTTAGATCCGGCTCCTTTTTCAAAATTCAGATTAGAGCTGGATAATGAATCTCCGGGAAGGCTGGGCCGCTATATGGGATGGCAAATAGTAAGGGCATTTATGAATAACAATGATATTAAACTTAATCAATTACTGGACCTGTCCGCCGATGAAATTTTTAAAAAATCAAATTATAAACCCAAAAAATAAATCATGGGAAAATTACATACTTCTCAAATAACGCTAAAAGTGGGCCTGGATGAAAATCGTGTTCCAGAAGAGCTAACCTGGTCCGCAGAAGATGGCGGTATTGTAAACGAGGATGCAAAAGCCATGTTATTGTCAGTGTGGGACAGTAAGAACCAGGAATCCTTAAAAATAGATCTATGGACTAAAGATATGCCTGTAGATGAAATGAAAATTTTCTTTCATCAAACCCTGTTGGCTATGTCCGATACTTTTATGAAGGCTACGCAGGACGAAAAAATGACGACAACCATGAAGGATTTTTGCGCCTATTTTGCAGAGAAGCTTGAATTAAAAAAGGATTAGTCTAAGGTTATGGTAATTGGCCACCCCTCAAATTGAGATGCTTTACCTGTTGTAACATCAGAATTCCTGGGCCAGCATTCAAAAGTTACATTCTTCTGGTTTTTGTTAAATCTGATTAGGCCATAACCTCCTCCCTTGGAAGGACTTTCAGGATTTACATAGGCCATCATACTTATTTTATTACCAAAACCATCCAAATAATCGCCAGTCCATGATAGTGATGTACTTTTGTTAGGATTAACCCCTGCTTGTTCATCTTCAGGCCACCACCAGCGGCTGTAATAGTCATTTACAATTGCAGGTACGATAAAAGCCCATGGTCCGTCCCTAAAGTCATTGATACCATGCTGAATAACGGTAGCCAGATGTTGGTCTCCTGCTATATGAACTGCATTTGCGCTTTTAATTAAGCGCAATGCTTTGTTTCTGCCACTTTGTGGCCAGCCATTAGAATCCAAATCTGCATGCAATCTGTTGTCCAATGACCCATGGATATGGGCACCTCCACAAAATCCTGTTTGAGACAACACCACTTTAATGGACTCTAAATTTTTACTGCCCCAGTCCTTTAAAAAGATTAGTTGTCTTTCACCTAATAAACTCAAACCTTCCAAATCAATGGAATTAGGATCGTACTCGGGATTCCTTATATGGTCAGGACGCGGACCTTGCTGTGGAATCTTGCCTTCAGGTCCGGATTTAAATTTTCTGTCTTCTACTATGGCAAAATCAATACCTCCCAAGGTAAGATTCGTGTAGTATACACCAATGCCTTGTTCAATAGGTGTTGGATCATAGGGGTTCGGAAGATGAGCAGTTTGGCACCTCTCCACCATTTTTACATATTCCGGATGATAGGTATACCCGCCATCACTGCCTCCTTTTGCGGTAGATAATTTACCATTTTCTCCCCAAAGGTTACCTTGCCCAATATCGTGATCATCAGGAATAGTAATACAGGGTCTGTTCCTGAAAGTTTCCCTGAATTGAAGCCCGAATTTAAGCCATGCAGCTGTATGCTCCGTATGATCATAAGACTGATCACCTGCAAAAAAGATGAGATCTGGGTCCTGGTAATTAATATTCCTTACATAATTTTCCCTCAAACCCCTATCTCTGTTTGAATTACAGGAAAGTGCCGCCATTACAATTTCATTTTTATAATCCGGATTTTTTCGAATTGTTCCTTCAAAATAAGCTCGTTCCCCATGAGTAATTCTGTATTTTGTATCTTTTGAATGGTCCCAATTTTCTATCCTGAAAAGTGCAGACCAGCCTAATTCGTTTGCATTTTGTCTTTGGACTACTTTCCATTTTCCATCCTGGTAAAGCGCTAATTTAATTGTCCTTGATTCGTTGGGATAAAGCGGATAAAGCTGCGCAGATAATTTAAGGACATTGGCATGTACAGTATAAAGACCGAAAGCGACAACACTATCTCTGTTTACTTTGAGATTGATAATTTCATTAGGAGCTCTGTTCCACCAGTCGTTGGTAGCAAGAGTATCTATATTTTTAAAAGGGGAGGGTAATAGCGTAAATTGCGGCTGAGCAAAGCTTGTCTGCCATTGCATAGCACACAGCAGCAGGCAACATTTTATAAGTTTAAACATAAAAGAACTGATTAAAGATAGAAGGTGTAAGAATTGAGTATTTTTGTTGACTAGAAACTATGCTGTAAAGTACATTTTCAGTACTTAATTAAATGTATAAATTTATTTATGGAAAACCACGACGAAGCCCGGTTAATTTTTATTTATAATGCCAATTCAGGATTGCGAAATGCCCTTTTAGATGGGGCTCATAAAGCATTAAGTCCGAATACATATCAGTGTAATCTATGTGATTTAACCTTTGGTGTATTTAATGAAAAAAAAGCCTGGAAGAAATTCCGGGAAGAAGTGGACTGGATCATGGAGTTTTTACATAAGGATGAATTTAAAAAACAATACGCATCTAAATTCGGGCATAAATTTGAGTTCCCGATTGTTCTGATAGCCTTAAATGATGAATTACAGGTATTTATTTCTGCGAAAGAACTCAATGAATTGGAAAAAATGGAAGCCTTAATTGATTTAATCAAAAAAAGAGGCAAGGAAATTACGGCGTAGGGCAGTGAGTTTTATTTTTCCTTAAAGAACCCCGTATTTATTGCTTCAATATAGTTTAAAACCTCTTCCTTGCCCATGCCATTTGAAGAAGAAGTGACAAAATGATTTGGAACTTCTTCCCATGCTCCTAAAAGTAGTTGATCTAAGTAATTCTTTACATTTCTTTCAATCGCTTTGGGTTTAAGCTTGTCTGCTTTGGTAAATATTATGGAAAAGGGAATGCCGTTCTCACCCATCCATTGCATAAACTCAAGATCTATTTTCTGGGCTTCGTGTCGTATATCAATTAATAGAAAGGCACTTACTAATTGCACTCTTTTAAGGAAATAATCAGTAATATATTTCTGAAAAGTTTTTTTGTCCTTTTTAGATACGCGAGCGTATCCATATCCTGGAAGATCAACCAGGAACCATTGATTATTTATTTTAAAATGATTGATAAGTTGTGTTTTTCCAGGTCTCCCTGATGTTTTTGCCAAACTCTTGCGAGAAGTAAGCATATTTATCAATGAAGATTTTCCAACATTTGATCTTCCTATGAAGGCATATTCGGGTAAAGGCTGGTTGGGGCACTTCTCTACACTGGAGTTGCTCATCAAAAAGTCGGCAGACTTTATCTTCATGACAGTATGTAAGTTAGAATTTACGCTTCTGTAACCATTCGTCCAGAATGACATTGAATTCATTAGGATGTTCCATCATAGGCGCATGACCACACTCCTTTATCCAGAATAGTTCTGAATCCGGCAGTAATTCATGAAATTCCCGAGCAACATTTGGTGGGGTTACGGAATCATTTTCTCCCCAAATTATACAGGTTGGAGTCTTCATATTCGGTAAATCCTTAGACATATTGTGTCTTATGGCACTTTTGGCAATGGCCAGTGTCTTCACCAATTTCCTTCTGTCATTTACAGTGGCAAATACTTCATCCACAATTTCTTTAGTAGCTACTGCAGGGTCGTAAAAAACATCCTGCGCCTTCTTTTTAATAAATTCATAATCCCCTCTTTTGGGATAGCCATCTCCCATGGCACTTTCGTAAAGACCGGAACTTCCTGTAATTACAAGAGCTTTCACCATTTTAGGATAAAGTTTGGTATGTAATAAACCTACATGACCTCCAAGGGAATTGCCTAATAAAATCACATCTTTAAGTCCTTTGAATTCAATAAATTTTTCAAGGAACCTGGCAAAGTTTTTTACATTGGTTTTTAACAATGGCAAAGAGTAGATTGGCAATTCAGGTATTAAAACTTTATAGCCTTTGTTTGGAAAATAATTGGTTACCCCGTGAAAATTACTGAGTCCTCCCATAAGACCGTGAAGAATAATCATAGGAGTTCCTTCTCCTACCTCAATAAACTTATATTTTCCTTCTTTTTTAATGTGTTCTTCCATTAAATACTGCTTCTGGCTTCAGTGGGCAAATATAGACATTTCCTAATAATACAAATACTTATGCAAAAAAGAAGGTACCTTTACAATACCATATTTTTTTTCAAAAATAAAGACATCCCGCTATTAGCAGCAGCTTCTAAAATGGCCGGACTTGGCACTATATTTCTCTACGCGCACGGATTTTTTTTCAACAAAGTGGTAAATTGTGGTAAATTGTGGTAATAATTTCTATATATTTGAGTTTATATTAGAAAACCAGCCGATTTAAGTGATAAGTTTTATAGGGACATATGATTGCAAAGCTGATGTTAAAGGGCGGATAATGATACCCGTCACCCTCAAAAACCAGATGGCCCCTGTTCTAAACAAGGGCTTTGTCATAAAACGCTCCGTGTTTCAGCCTTGCCTGGAACTGTATCCAATGGATGAATGGAATTTGTTGATGGAAAAAATGAATAAGAAGAACAGATTCAAGAAGAAGAACAATGATTTCATCAGGCGGTTTTCAGCCGGTGTGAAACCCATAGAAATAGATGGGACAGGCAGATTGCTTATACCTAAAAACCTGGTTTCCATTGCTGGGATTAGCAAGGAAGTTGTTTTGAGTTCGGCTATAAATATTATTGAGATTTGGGATAAGGATAGCTATGAAAAAGTAATTGATGAAACTGCTGAAAATTTTGCAGAATTAGCGGAAGAGGTAATGGGTGATGATGGAGACGAACTATCATAACCCGGTTTTATTAAAGGAGTCTGTTGACGGTCTCAACATATTGGAAAATGGAATTTATGTAGATGTGACTTTTGGCGGGGGTGGACATTCCAAAGAGATTTTAAGAAGATTGGGCAGTGGGGGTGTATTGTTTGCTTTTGATCAGGATGAAGAAGCTTTGAAAAATGTAATTGCAGATGATAGGTTTACTCTGATCAACGAAAATTTTAGGTATATAAAGCAGTTTTTAAAGTTCTATGGCATTCGGAAAGTAGACGGAATCTTAGCAGATTTTGGAGTTTCTTCCCATCAGTTTGATAAGGCTGAGCGGGGTTTTTCTACCCGTTTTGACGCCGATTTGGATATGAGGATGAGTTCTAGAAATAAGAAGAGTGCTTATGAAGTGATTAATTCTTATGCCTATGATGATCTTAGAAATATATTGTTTCGTTATGGCGATTTGCGACGCGCAGATGCAATGGCGAAAACTATTATAGAACATCGGATAAAAGAGCCTGTTAAAACAACCGCAGACCTAAAAATGGTATTGAAGGAATATCTGCCAAAGTTTAGAGAAAACAAGATTTTAGCACAGGTATATCAGGCAATACGCATTGAAGTAAATCAGGAATTAGTGGCAATAGAAGAATTTTTATTGCAAACTCCTGAGATCATGGATAAAGGTGGCCGGCTGAGTTTAATTAGTTACCACTCATTGGAAGATAGATTGGTTAAAAGATTCATTAGAGCAGGTAGTTTTTCGAGTGAACCGGAAAAGGACTTTTACGGAAATATTAATGTTCCGTTTAAAAAGGTAGGCGGATTAATTGTTCCCTCTGCCGCTGAAATTTCGAAGAATAGCAGAGCACGCAGTGCAAGGCTGCGAATAGCAGAACGAATATAATTTGTGGATTTGGATATTTAAAACAATATAAAACTCATGAGAAAAGGGATCATCGATATTTTAAAAGGCAAGTTCTTGGTGAGTGGAGATGCACCAAAAAATTGGCTCTTTATAATTTTTGCCTCCGTTTTGGCAACCATAATGATTGCAAGTTCTCACAGTGCGGATAAAAAAGTACACCAGGTTGCTGCACTGAATGAACAGGTCAAAGAATTAAAAAACGAATTCGTAGATATGCGCTCAGACTTACAACGATTAAAATTAGAATCAACCATCACGACGAATGTAATGGTTGAAGGTCTTTTTCCATCTGAAGTACCACCGAGAAAAATAAAAGTAAAAACCAATAAAAAATAAGTGGCTATCACTGATAAAAAAATATTGACCAGACTTTATATAGTATCAGCATGTCTGTTCCTGTTTGCGATTGCAGTGGTCGTAAAACTTGTTAGTATTCAGATGGTTCATGGCAATAAGTACAAAGAGATGGCGCTTCAACGTACGGAAAGGCTTTTTACCATTGCCCCAAACAGGGGAAATCTCTATTCAGATGACGGAAGTCTGTTAGCTACATCGGTCTCAAGGTATACGATTCGCTTTGATGCGGTCACGGTGAAAAGCTCAGATTTTGAAGAAGAAGTACAGCCTTTGTGTGATGCTCTTTCAAAACTATTTGAAAAGCCATCCGCCTATTATGAACAAATTTTAAGAAAAGCAAAAGCAAATAAAAACAGATACGCCTTGGTAGCCAGGAATCTTGATTATTCTGACTATATAGAAGTTAAAAGCTTTCCGCTTTTTAACAAAGGACCAAATAGGGGAGGTTTTATAGTAGAGCAAAAAACTGTAAGGGAGCATCCTTTAGGGAAAATAGCAGAAAGAAGCGTGGGGTATGAACGATTTGATGAAAATGGCTATGCAACCAGGGTAGGACTTGAAGGCGCCTTTGGTAATTATTTAAGAGGAGTAGAAGGAAAAAGACTGAAACAGAAAATTGCTAAAGGTCAGTGGAAACCTATTGGCTTAGACAATATTGTTGAACCAAAAGACGGGTATGATGTAGTGTCGACCATCGATATCAATATTCAGGATATTGCGCATCATGGGCTCTTAACACAATTAGAAAAGTATAAAGCCGATCATGGATGTGTAATTGTAATGGAAACCAAAACTGGCGAAATAAAGGCAATTTCTAATCTTGGAAGGACTGAGGATGGCAAGTATTATGAAAGATTAAATTATGCGATAGGCGAATCTCATGAACCCGGATCTACCTTTAAATTAATGTCGCTGGTTGCTGCCCTGGAAGATCATAAAATTGACACAAGCACAGTTATTGATACTGAAAAGGGACATTGGAGAATATACGATAGAATAGTAAGGGATTCTAAACATGGAGGTTATGGCAAAATTTCAATGGCAAAGGCTTTTGAAGTTTCTTCGAATACAGCTTTCGCCAAAATGATTCATAACAGTTATAAAGAAGAACCATCAGTTTTTGTAGATCGGCTTATGTCTATGGGGCTCCATGAGGAACTGGGAATGCCAATAAAGGGCGAAGGTAAGCCTGTAATTAGATACCCCGGAGATAAGGGATGGTCCGGTATTTCCCTGGCATGGATGTCTCATGGCTATGAAGTATCCTTAACCCCTTTACAGACGCTTGCTTTTTACAACGCTATCGCTAATGATGGTCAGCTATTGCGGCCCAGACTTATAAAAGAAGTTAAGGAATGGAACAAAACCATTTATACGTTCGATAAAGAAATTATTAATGAGGCTATTTGCTCTAAGGAAACCGCTAAACAGGTGCGTGACTTGTTAAAAAATGTAGTTGAAAAAGAGCACGGAACTGGTCATCGACTTTATTCTCCAAACTTTTCAATGGCCGGTAAAACGGGAACAGCACAAAAAAACTATGTAACCCGTGACCCCGACAAACTGAGGTACATATCAACTTTTGCCGGGTATTTCCCTGCAGATAACCCAAAGTACTCCTGTATAGTGGTGATCCATGAACCAGATAAAAGTGTTGGCTACTATGGTGCCGACGTGTCAGGGCCGGTATTTAAATCCATAGCCAGGAAGATTTATGCCAACAACCCATTAATAGACGAAATAGAAACCTTAGAACCTTTGAATGAAGATTTAGATGCAAGTTTTCAAAGCTACTATGCAGAGTCACAAAAGAATCATAATCAGATGCCAGATGTAAAGGGAATGAGTGGAATGGATGCAATTTCTATCCTCGAAAACATGGGTTTGGAGGTAGAGGTCAAAGGAAATGGCAAAGTAAAAAAGCAATCAATTTCTAAGGGAACAGATTTAGAAAAAGTAAAGAAAATAATTTTAGAACTTTCATGAAGCCCCTAAAGGATATACTATTTGGAGTAAGCCTTACTGCCGTGAGCGGATCTACCGGGGTTATGGTGAATACCATATGTTTTGATTCCAGAAAAGTAGCTGAGGGTAGTGTTTTTGTCGCTATCAAAGGTACTTTAACGGATGGGCATAAATATATTGATAAAGCAATAGCCGCAGGTGCTAATTCGATAGTGTGTGAAAATCTTCCGGGAGATTTGATTAACGATATAACCTATGTGGAAGTTCTTGATGCCAACCAGGCCTTGGCTATAATGGCGTCAAATTTCTATGATAATCCATCTAAAAATTTAAAGCTTGTAGGTGTCACTGGTACTAACGGTAAGACTACGGTTAGCAGTTTGTTATATCAATTATTTAAAAAAGCGGGGTATAAAGTTGGCCTGCTATCTACTATTAGAATAATGGTGGATAACGAAGAATTTCCTACGAGCCATACGACCCCGGATGCCATGACCATTAATCAATATCTCTCTCTAATGAATGAGGCAGGTGTTGAATTTTGTTTTATGGAAGTAAGTTCCCACGGCATTCACCAAAAAAGAACAGAAGGGTTGGTCTTTGAGGGCGCAATATTCACAAATTTATCACATGACCACCTGGATTATCACAAAACGTTTGCTGAATACAGGGATACAAAAAAGAAATTATTTGATGATTTACCCAAAAGAGCATTTGCCTTAACAAATATTGACGATAAAAACGGTCTTGTGATGTTGCAAAATACGGCAGCTAAAAAATATACCTATGCTCTAAAAAGTTATGCCGACTACAGGGCCCAAGTTTTGGAAAATCAATTTAACGGACAGTTATTAAAAATTGATGATAATGACCTTTGGACCCGGTTAATTGGTCATTTTAATGCTTACAACATATTGGCTATATATGCTACAGCTGACCTATTGGGATTAGAAAAACTTGAGACCCTGAGATTATTGAGCGAATTGGAAAATGTAGACGGAAGGTTTCAATATTATATATCTAAAGAAAGAATAACGGCTATTGTTGATTATGCCCATACGCCGGACGCCTTAAAAAATGTACTTGAGACAATCAATACATTGAGGACTGGAAATGAAAACGTCATCACCGTAGTGGGGTGTGGTGGTGATCGTGACAGGTCTAAGCGTCCGGTAATGGGTCATATCGCTTCAGCGATGAGTAGTAAAGCTATTTTTACATCAGACAATCCACGATCCGAACCACCTCTTATAATCATTGAAGAGATGGAAGCCGGCGTAGAACCACAGAATCTCAGGAAAGTTTTATCAATTGAAAATCGAAACCAGGCAATAAAGACAGCCTGTCAGTTAGCAGTACCTAATGATATAATCCTGGTTGCGGGTAAAGGTCATGAGACCTATCAGGAAACCAATGGTGAGCGCGTGGATTTTGATGATTTTAAAATTATAAAGGAAGTGCTGACAAGTTTAAATAAGTAATAAGAAATAGATAACATAATATGCTGTATTATCTGTTCGAGTATTTAGAAAAGCAATATCAACTGCCGGGAGCAAGTCTGTTTCAGTTTCAGACATTCAGGGCAGCTATGGCGGTGCTGCTTTCTTTATTATTGGCAACAGTTTATGGAAAGCGCATTATTCTTTTTCTGAAGCACAAACAAATAGGGGAGACTATCAGGGATTTGGGGCTTGAAGGGCAAAAGCAAAAGACAGGTACTCCAACAATGGGCGGCTTGATAATAATAATGTCCACTTTGATTCCGGTTTTATTGTTTGCCGATATAATGAATATTTATGTCATTTTATTGATAGTTACCACAATATGGATGGGTATCATCGGATTTGTAGATGACTACATTAAAATATTCAGGAATAATAAAAAAGGGCTCAAAGGCAGGTTTAAAGTGATAGGTCAGGTTGTACTTGGACTTATCGTGGGTGCAACATTATACTTCCATCCGGAAGTCACCATGCGGGAAAGGACCAATACTATAATTACGGAGCAATATAAGGTTGAAAACGTTAAAGGGGAAGATATTAAATCTACAATGACTACTGTTCCGTTTTTTAAAAACAACGAACTGGATTACAGTAATCTGATCTCCTGGGCCGGTGAGAAGGCAGTTTCGTATGCATGGTTAATTTTTATTCCAATTGTCATCTTAATAGTCACTGCGGTTTCCAATGGAGCAAATCTTACAGATGGTATTGATGGTTTAGCGGCTGGTTCATCTGCGATAATTGTTCTTACTCTGGGGATTTTTGCATGGGTCTCCGGTAATATAATTTTTTCCGAGTACCTCGATATCATGTACATTCCCAAGGCTGGTGAACTTTTGGTCTTCATTGCCGCTTTTGTAGGGGCATTGGTAGGTTTTTTATGGTATAACGCATTTCCTGCCCAGGTATTTATGGGTGACACCGGAAGTCTTACGATAGGGGGCGTTATAGCAGTAATTGCATTAATTGTAAGAAAAGAATTGTTGATTCCCATACTGTGTGGAATATTCTTCGCGGAGTCCATTTCAGTGATGTTGCAGGTGGGTTATTTCAAATACACGAAAAACAGATCAGGTGAAGGGAAGCGAATTTTTTTAATGGCCCCCTTACATCACCATTATCAAAAAAAGGGATATCACGAAAGTAAAATAGTTACAAGATTTTGGATTATAGGAATACTATTAGCCATAATTACAATTGTGACACTCAAAGTGAGATAATGAAATTAATGGTTGTACTCGGCGCTGGTGAAAGTGGAGTTGGAACGGCCATTCTGGCAAAAAAAATGGATTATCTGGTTTTTGTCTCAGATAAGGGTAAGATTAAAGAAAAATATAAAAACGTTCTTGAACATTTTGAGATTGATTGGGAGGAAGAACAGCATTCGGAAGACAAAATTCTCAATGCTGATCTAGTAATGAAAAGCCCTGGTATTCCGGATACGGTACCTCTGGTAAAAAAACTTGTCAAAAAAGGTATTCCGGTTATTTCGGAGATTGAGTTTGCAGCTAAACACACAAATGCCAGAATAATAGGAATTACGGGAAGTAACGGTAAAACCACTACTACGATGCTTACCTATCACATTTTAAAAAATGGAGGTTTAAACGTGGGAATGGCAGGAAATATTGGCGACAGTTTTGCCAAAATGGTAGCGGAACGCGATTATGACTTCTATGTACTTGAAATAAGCAGTTTTCAGTTAGATGGAATTGTAGATTTTAAACCAAATATAGCGGTAATAACAAATATTACCCCGGACCATTTAGATAGGTATGATAATTCTTTTGAAAACTATGTGTCTTCAAAATTCAGAATTGTACAAAACCAGGACACCGAAGATAGTTTGATTTATGATTGTGATGATGATGTAATTGTAAGTTGGCTGGAGAGGAACCCAATTAGATCAAAATTATTGCCTTTTACAATTAATGATAAACTCAAAGAAGGGGCATGGTTGGAGAATGACAAAATATTAATTAGGACAGAAAATAAAACAATTGAAATGGAAGCAGATTCTTTGGCACTAGAAGGTTTACACAACCTTAAAAATACAATGGCGGCATCAACGGTTGCAAAATTGGTTGGTATTCGCAAGGATACTATCCGTGAAAGTATTCAGAATTTTCAAGGAGCTGCACATCGTTTGGAAAAGGTTTTAAAAATCCATCATGTACAATATATAAATGATTCAAAGGCCACCAATGTAAATGCCACCTATTATGCTTTGGAAAGTATAAAAACACCTATTGTCTGGATTGTTGGTGGCGTGGATAAAGGGAATGACTATAAAGTTCTGATGCCCTTAGTAAGGGAAAAAGTAAAAGCTATCATTTGCCTGGGTATGGATAATTCAAAAATTAAATATGCTTTTGGTAATGTGGTCGATTTAATCGTTGAGACTTACGCTATGACCGAAGCTGTAAAAGTTGCCTATAAAATTGCTGAAAGAGGAGATACTGTTTTGCTATCTCCGGCATGCGCTAGTTTTGATCTTTTTAAAAATTATGAAGACAGGGGAAATCAATTTAAAGAAGCAATAAAAAACTTGTAAAAATGTCTGGGTTTGTAGGAAATATAAAAGGGGATAAAGCCATTTGGGGCGTAGTTGCTCTGCTGGCTCTTTTTTCCTTTTTACCTGTTTACAGTGCCAGCAGTAATCTGGTTTATGTAGTTGGAAATGGCACAACAATTGGTCATTTGGTTAAACACGGGATGTTGCTGCTTTTGGGATTTGGAATAATCTATGGTGTTCATAAAATTCCGACCCATTTTTTTAAGGGGTTATCTATTATTGCTCTGCCCATAGTGTTGGTTCTGTTGGCATATACTCTGGCTCAGGGCACTACAATAGACGGTGCAAATGCCAGTAGATGGATACGCCTCCCTTTGGTAGGAATAACTTTTCAAACTTCAAATCTGGCAGCGGTGGTTCTAATGATCTATGTGGCGAGATACCTGACCAGAATTAAAGATAAAACAATCACTTTTAATGAAAGCCTGGTACCCTTGTGGCTGCCTGTTTTTCTAGTCACCATTTTAATTTTACCGGCTAATTTCTCTACTGCGGCCATACTTTTTTTTATGGTACTGATGCTATGCTTTTTAGGGGGTTATCCACTAAAATATCTTTCAGGGATAGTAGGTACGGGATTGTTAATACTTACCATTTTTATTCTTACGGCAAAAGCTTATCCTGATCTTTTTCCAAACAGGGTGGACACCTGGATAAATAGAGTAGAAAGTTTTTGGGATCCGGCAGATACAGAGTCGGACTATCAGATAGAAAAAGCAAAAATAGCCATTGCAAGTGGTGGAATAGTTGGGAATGGAGCAGGTAAAAGTGTAATGAAAAATTTTCTACCTCAGAGTTCATCAGATTTTATTTATGCCATTATAATCGAAGAGTACGGATTGGTGGGAGGGTTTGTACTAATGTTCTTTTATATGCTTTTGTTATTCCGAATTGTAGTAGTAGCAAATTCAAATGAGACTGTATTTGGCAAATTATTAGTAGTTGGTGTTGGGTTGCCTATTGTTTTTCAGGCGCTTATAAATATGGCGGTGGCAGTAGAGTTATTTCCTGTGACAGGGCAAACTTTGCCACTAATTAGTAGTGGAGGAACATCTATTTGGATGACTTGTCTGGCTATTGGAATTGTGTTAAGTGCAAGCAGAAAATTTAAATCGATTGATGTTAAAAAATCTGATGTTAATGATACTAACCCCTTAGAAGTGCTAAGTGGACAATTATAGGTTTATATTATCTGGTGGTGGAACAGGAGGACATATTTATCCGGCAATAGCCATAGCCGATGAATTAAAATTAAGACATCCGAATGCAGCGTTTTTATTTGTTGGTGCAAAAGACAGGATGGAGATGGAAAAAGTGCCGGGGGCGGGGTACAAGATAAAAGGTTTGTGGATTAGTGGAATACAAAGAAAGTTGTCATTAAAAAATTTAATATTCCCATT
Source organism: Eudoraea sp. (assembly GCF_049669105.1). Lineage (NCBI taxonomy): Bacteria > Pseudomonadati > Bacteroidota > Flavobacteriia > Flavobacteriales > Flavobacteriaceae > Eudoraea > Eudoraea sp. Next base: position 58,709 of record NZ_JBATKE010000068.1, on the reverse strand, counting down.
TAAACTAATTAGTAGTTTGATTAGCGCAGGAAAAATAGTGAAGAAGTTTAAACCCCATGTAGTTATAGGTACAGGGGGGTTTGCCAGTGGGCCTGTATTAAAAATGGCTTCCAGAAAAGGAATCCCTTGTGTGTTACAGGAGCAGAATTCATATGCAGGGATCACGAATAAATTACTGGCTAAGCACGTAGCAAAAATATGTGTTGCCTATGATGATATGGAAAGGTTTTTCCCAGTAGATAAAATTGTAAAAACGGGGAATCCTGTCAGAGCAGATTTGATAGCTCCTTTGAAGCATAATGATAAAGCTTATGAATTCTTTGGTTTGAACCCGGAAAAAATAACGTTGCTGGTCCTGGGAGGAAGTCTGGGTGCACGGAGAATAAATCAACTTATAGAAAAGGAATTGGATTTCTTTTCAAAATTAGGGATTCAACTTATTTGGCAATGTGGCCGTGGATACTATGAAGAATATAAAAAATTTCATGCTACAGATGTGAAAATATACGATTTTTTGAATAAAATGAATTTCGCTTATTCCGCTGCGGACATAATCATTTCAAGGGCTGGAGCCAGCTCAGTTTCTGAATTATGCATAGTTGGTAAACCGGTGATATTTATTCCCTCGCCAAATGTAGCAGAAGACCATCAATCCAAAAATGCGAGAAGTCTTGTTTTAAAACAAGCGGCATTGATGGTGGAGGAAAAAGATCTGGCTGACAAATTTGAAAGCGTTTTTTCAGATTTGAATAACTCTGGGGATAGTAAGAAATTGTTGGGAGAAAATATAAAAGCACTGGCACAGCCTGATGCTACTAAAAACATTGTAGATGAAATAGAACATCTGCTGAAAATTTAACATGAGGCTAAAAGACATACATAACATTTATTTTATTGGTATTGGAGGAATTGGTATGTCTGCTCTTGCGCGATACTTTAAGCTATTAAAAAAGAATGTAGCCGGTTATGACAAAACGGAGACGCCCTTGACTCGTGAGATTTCTGATTTAGGAATTGAGATACATTATACAGATGATATCTCTGAAATTCCAGCAGACTATAAAAATGTTGAGAATACCCTGGTTGTCTACACCCCCGCAATTCCTGATGACCATAAAGAATTCCGTTTTTTTGCCTCAGGAGGGTTTGAAATAAAAAAACGTTCGGAGGTATTAGGAATTATCACCAAGGATACTTTTTGTTTGGCAGTGGCAGGAACCCATGGTAAAACAACAACAAGTAGCATTCTAGCGCATTTGTTAAAAGAAACAGGGACACCGGTCACCGCCTTTCTTGGTGGTATTTCGGAAGATTTTAATAGTAATTTTTGGTTCGGGGGCAGTGAATATTCTGTTGTGGAAGCCGATGAATATGATCGTTCATTTTTACAGTTATCGCCTGATGTTGCCTGTATTACTTCAATAGATGCAGATCATTTGGATATTTATGGTGATAGTACAGAACTAAGAAAATCTTTTAGGGAATTTGTTGATAAACTAAAGCCCGGCGGGAAACTGTTTATAAGAAATGGTTTGCCTTTAGAAGGAATAACCTATGGAATAGAAGATGACTCGGATTATTGTATAAGAAATTTAAGAATAATACATGGCGCCTACGTTTTTGATTTGGAAACTCCAGACACTACCCTTAAAGGGGTTAAGTTTAACAAACCAGGAAAGCATAACTTGCTTAATGGTCTGGTGGCTTTTGCGATGGCAATACAGGTTGGATCCCCACCTAATCGACTTGCTAAAGCATTGGAAACCTTTAAGGGTGTGCAACGGAGATTTTCATATCGAATAAAGAATGTCGACTTTGTCTTTATAGATGATTATGCGCACCATCCGACGGAAATAAATGCCGTATATGATGCCATCTCCGAGATGCATGAGAGTAAAAAAATACTCGCCGTTTTTCAACCCCATTTATTTTCGAGAACAAGAGATTTCGTGGATGATTTCGCACGCAGTCTTTCGCAATTTGATAGTGTTTTATTATTGGATATCTATCCGGCAAGAGAAAAACCCATTGCTGGGGTGACTTCGGAATGGCTAATGGGAAAAATAAAGATTCAGAATAAGAAATTAATCCAAAAAGCGGATCTGATTGAGGAAATAAAAAGACAAGAACCGGAAGTATTGGTTACCATGGGTGCCGGTGATATTGGATTGGAAATATCAAAAATAGAAAAAGAACTGGAACATGAAAATTAATTGGAATTACATCAAATTTGTGGGTTTAATAATTTGTATTACGGGGCTTTATGCATTTTCAGGTCATAGAAGTGATTCAAGAACTGTAGAAGGCATTACGCTAAAATTCACAGGGGAGAACAATCTCTACCTTACCCAGTCTATGGTTAATAAATTGTTAATACAAAATTATGGTATCATTAAAAACATGCCTAAAGAAAAATTAGATTTGGATACTATAGAAAAGGTCATAGAGGCCAATGAAATGGTAAAAAGTGCCCAAGTTTATCTTACTATAAGTGGTGAGCTTACATCGAACATTGTACAAAGGCAGCCAATAGGACGTGTGGAGGGAATGACAAAATTCTACCTGGATGAGGAAGGTAAAAACATGCCGTTGTCCAGTAATCACTCTGCACGAGTGCCAATCATTACGGGCAATATTACCGGTAAAAGTTTAGAAGATGTTTATGTGATATTAAATTACATAAACAGGGACAACTTTTTAAGGAAAAATGTAATCGGAATTCACATTGAGGATGAAGAAAATTATCAATTGAAATTCCGACTGGAAAACTTTGTGGTGAATTTAGGTAATGTGGACGATTTAGAACAGAAGTTCAATAATTTCAAAGCTTTTTATACCAAAGCTGCCAAGGACAAAACATTAGAAAATTATAATATAGTAAGCTTAGAATTTAATAATCAAGTAGTGTGCACCAAAATTTAAAATAATATGGAACAAAGTAATTATTCAGTTGGATTAGATATAGGTACTACAAAAATTGTTGCCATTATCGGAAAGGAAAACGAGTATGGCAAAATTGAGGTTTTGGGCATTGGCAGGTCAAAAAGCCTGGGTGTGCATCGGGGTGTGGTAAATAACATAACACAAACCATAAAATCTATTCAACAGGCTGTTGAACAAGCGGAAGCCGATTCAGGTTTAAAGATAGGGTCCGTTGTTGTTGGGATTGCCGGACAACATATTAGGAGCCTCCAGCATAGCGATTATATTACAAGAGCTAATTCTGAAGAAGTAATCAATGAGGACGATCTGGATAAACTTTGTAATCAGGTATATAAATTGGTTATGCTACCCGGAGAAGAAATCATCCATGTTTTGCCTCAGGAATATAAGGTAGACGGACAGGCTGAAATAAAACAACCTATTGGAATGTACGGCGGAAGGCTTGAAGCTAATTTCCACGTGGTTGTCGGCCAGGTTTCATCTATTAAAAACATTGGCAGATGCATCAAAAGTGCCGGCCTTGACCTGGGTAATATTACCCTTGAACCCCTCGCATCTTCAGATGCGGTTCTTAGTCAGGAAGAAAAGGAAGCAGGAGTTGCCTTAATAGATATAGGTGGTGGTACAACTGACCTTGCTATTTTTAAAGATGGCATCATAAGGCATACAGCTGTAATTCCGTTTGGCGGGAATGTTATTACGGAAGATATTAAAGAAGGTTGTTCAATTATCGAGAAACAAGCGGAGCTTCTCAAAATGAAATTTGGTTCTGCATGGCCAGGCGAAAACAAGGACAATGAAATAGTTTCTATCCCCGGATTGCGTGGAAGAGAACCAAAGGAAATTACACTAAAAAATCTTTCTAAGATAATACATGCAAGAGTCGTTGAGATTGTTGAGCAGGTTTATGTTGAAATCAAAAATTACGGACATGAGGAGCAAAAGAAAAAACTAATTGCGGGGATTGTATTAACAGGTGGAGGAAGCCAGTTGAAGCATCTGAAGCAGTTGGTAGAATATATTACAGGTATGGATACCAGAATAGGATACCCTAATGAGCATTTGGCAGGAGATTCCGATCAGGAAATTGCCAGTCCTTTATATGCCACCGCAGTAGGATTGCTGATGAACGCAATTGAAAATAAAGGAAGAAATCCTAATTATCAAGAGGAAACCAGGAATGAAGAAGAATTGGTTTTAGAAGGTCATCCTGAAGGTAAAACAACCGAAAAGTCAAGAAGAGAGAGAAAATCTGTATTTGATCTCTGGTCAGAAAAACTTAAAGATTTTTTAGATAACGCAGAGTAAACCTAAATCGTAGCACATATTAACCAGTAACACAAAAAACATGAGCAAGAACACCGAATTTGAAAATATAGCCTTTGATTTACCGAAAAATCAAAGTAATGTAATTAAAGTAATTGGCGTTGGAGGGGGTGGAAGTAATGCGATTAATCACATGTTCCAGGCCGGAATTAACGGAGTGGATTTTGTGATTTGCAATACAGATTCACAGGCTTTGCAAAATAGCCCTGTTCCCAATAAAATACAATTAGGTGTTACTCTAACAGAAGGACTCGGAGCTGGTGCTAATCCTGAAGTAGGTGAACAAGCTGCCCTGGAGAGTATGGAAGAAATTAAGCATATGCTTGATAACACTACCAAAATGATTTTCATAACCGCGGGTATGGGCGGAGGAACAGGCACCGGAGCAGCCCCTGTTATAGCTAAGCAAGCAAAAGAAATGAATGTCCTTACTGTAGGGATTGTAACTATGCCTTTTCTGTTTGAAGGTAAGATGAGATGTCAACAGGCTCAAATAGGGATTGAAAAATTACGTTCTAATGTAGACTCCTTAATTGTAATTAATAACAATAAATTAAGAGAAGTTTACGGGAATTTAGGATTTAAAGCGGGTTTTTCAAAGGCAGATGAAGTACTTGCAACTGCGGCCAGAGGCATTGCCGAAGTAATTACCCACCATTATACTCAGAATATTGACCTGCGTGATGCTAAAACAGTTCTTTCAAATAGCGGAACTGCAATTATGGGTTCCTCAATGTCCTCAGGGTCAGCAAGAGCTCAGGAAGCTATTATGAAAGCGCTGGATTCTCCATTATTGAATGATAATAAAATTACAGGGGCCAAAAACGTGTTATTACTTATTGTTTCGGGATCCCAGGAGATTACTATTGATGAAATAGGAGAAATTAATGATCATATTCAAATAGAGGCAGGTCATGGGGCTAACATTATTATGGGTGTGGGCGAAGACGAAGGCCTGGGCGAAGCTATAGCTGTAACTGTAATTGCCACAGGTTTTAACATTGACCAGCAGGATGAAATTGTTAATACTGAAACCAAAAAAATTATACACACTCTTGAAGATGAGCAAAAGGCCGAACGAGATTTGAGTGAAGAAAATGTCGTTTACCAACTGGAAGAAGAAGAAGTTTTTGAACCGATAATAAAACATTCTTTAGAGGTTGAAGAAACAATAGATCTTATTCCAACAACCAATTATATAAGAAATTTTAATGTTTTCTATGAAGAGGTTATAGCAGAAGAAATTGCTGAAGAAGATTTTATAATAATTGATTCTAAAAAGTCCCTGAAGGATATTGAGGTAATTGACCCAGAAGAATTAGCTGGCAAAATAGATGAAAAGGAACAGATTGCACTTCGTTTTGATATGCCTTTGACGGATGAGGTTGAAGAAGAGAATGAAAATGTTATCACATTTAGCCTGGATGAAGACATAAACGATCTTGATGTTAGTGAGCATATAGAGGTAATACCTGTTTTGGAATACAACAAAGAAGGAGAAACCCGCTATAGCCTTGATGATTATATGGAACTGGAAAATAAGTTAACAGGCGCAAAATCCAAAGCGGAAGAATTTGATCCTAAACTTATTGAGGATGAGTTGGTTTTCGAGAGAAAGACTGTGGCTGGGAAAGAAGAAGTTGAAACAAACGACGGGGACCCCATGAATACTCCAATTGAAGAAATACTAAGGGAAAGGGCGGATGAGCGCAGGAGAAAACTAAAAGATTTCAATTACAAGTTTCAGAATAGTGTTAATAATATTGATGAAATAGAAAAGGAACCGGCTTATAAGCGTCAGGGCATCGATTTAAATGAAAGACCCAAAGAGGGTAAAGTGTCCAGAACTACTTTAAGTGAAGACAGTAATGATGAAATTCAGTTACGTTCTAACAACTCCTTTTTACATGATAATGTAGACTAGTAAGAATGCGGGATGATATGCCCAAGCTTAAAATAGACCCGAAAATACATTACATTTTCGGGTTTATTTTTTTTATCTTGTGCGCTCCTAAAATTCACAAAATATGAGCTTACAGAATCAAGTTATGGAAGAAATAAAAGCGGCAATGAAAGCGAAAGACACCATAGCTCTGGAGTCTTTGAGGGCAATAAAATCTGCTTTACTACTGGCACAAACTGAAAAGGGAGCGGGAGACGAAATGTCTGATGCTGATGAAATAAAATTGATACAAAAGCTGGTAAAACAACGAAAAGACAGTGCAGCGATTTTTAAGGAACAGGGAAGAGAAGATCTTGCAGAACCTGAATTGGCACAGGTAGCCGTAATTGAAAAATTTTTACCAGCCCAGCTAAGTGCGGATGAGGTAGAAAAGATTGTTATCCAGATTATTGAAACAACTGGTGCCAGTGGCATGAAAGATATGGGAAAAGTAATGGGGATGGTATCCAAACAATTGGCAGGGCAAGCCGACGGAAAAACAATTTCCGGTATTGTTCGTGCTAAACTTACTTAATTATAAAATGAATGTTCAAGAAATTCGTGAGCTCTTTGAATCTGATATTGCAAGTACTGAAAAGAAGATAAAGCAATATGAAGAACTATCGCAACCCATTGCTCCCGATAATGCTATCGGGCGAGTATCGCGGATGGATGCTATAAACAATAAAGGGGTTATGAATGCAGCCCTTATTAAAGCCAAAGAACGTCTTGAAGGTCTAAAGCGTAACCTGGACAAATTGGGGACCAATGATTTTGGTGTCTGTCCAAAATGTAAAAAGAAAATACCAATTGAACGTATTTTATTAGCTCCAAACAGCTCTTTTTGCGTAAATTGCGCTCGCTAAAGCAAACGGCCCCGTGGCGCAACTGAATAGCGCATCAGATTTCGGCTCTGAGGGTTGGGGGTTTGAATCCCTCCGGGGTCACGAATAAGTAAAAATCCCAAACGACAAATCAAGCTTGTTTGAATTTGTATGTTTGGGATTTTTACTTTCAAGGCGGAGCCTTGTAGGGAAGAACGTTAGTTAATCCCGGTTACTTTCAAGGCGGAGCCTTTTAGGGAAGAACGTTAGTTAATCCTGTATTCATCCTGAACAAAATAAATCCAGAACGGTGGCATGAAATTTTCATTTTACATTTCAATTACGAGCATGTTTGCTTGTAAAAGAATAAGTGCTATCTTCAATGACTTAATATTTTCAGTAACCAACTAAAAACAATAAAGTATGAAAATAAAATACACAACAGTTATTTTGCTGTTTTTTATCGCTTTGGCCCTTCCGGTCCATGGACAAAAGACACTTGCTAAAATTCTTAAAAACGGAGAGATCAGAATTGGTCTGACAGGGAATCAGCCACCCTTTAATATGAAATCAAAGACTGGCGAATTAATGGGCTTTGAAGTAGACCTTGCTAATATATTGGCTAATGGTATTGGTGTAAAATTGACGACCGTAGTAATGCCATTTTCAGAGCTTTTACCGGCATTGGAGGCGGGCAAAATAGATGCAGTTATGTCAGGAATGACAGTTACTGCCGAACGTAGTGTAAAAGCCTTATTTGCTGGTCCTTATACGATATCTGGCAAATCAATTCTTGCAAAAACGTCCGTCTTGTCCAAATTAAAGGGTACCGAAGAAGCCAATAATGAAGCCTACAAAATAAGCTGTTTAAGGGGATCTACCAGTGAGGCTTTTGTTAAAAAATATATGCCCAAAGCACAGGCTATTCCAGTTAGCAATTATGATGAAGGAATTGCCATGATACTTAATGATCAGGCAGATGCCATGGTAGCAGATTACCCGATTTGTGTAATTGCCATCATGCGTAACCAGGGGAAAGATTTAGTAACGCTTGATAGCCCTATGAATATAGAACCGATAGGGATGGCACTTCCGGCAGATGATCTCCATTTTCATAACCTCGTGGAAAATTACCTAGAAGCCTTTGATTTAGCAGGAGCGCTTAAAATAATGAACGACAAATGGTTAGAGGATGGCAGTTGGTTGTTTAGTATGGAATAGGTAATGCAAACTGAAGCAATAGCATCTTTAGCCACAGTATAGTTTTGTCATAGATTGGTTAAAATTGGTATAATTAGGCAGATTCCCAGTAAGATTTTAAAGGGTTTATCACTTAATATCCTCTATTCCATTATAGCTGGGCATAGGAAAACCATGAACCTTGATATTTTAGATTATGTTGCGAAATATAAATGACCAGCTATTGGATTGCCAGGTTATTTTCCAGACTTTCGATTTCTTTAACTAAGCTTTTCAAAGTCTTTCTTCCCTCGTCCAGTAGTTCCAATATTTGTTGTTTGGACCCTGAAAATTCTTTTTTTAGGTTGTTGAACAATGTCTGATAATAATCTATTCCATCATTTAAATTACTGGCGAAGTTCAACAAATATTTCCTTTGTTTATCGGATGGCGAAAACCGGGTTTCGCCAATTCTTGTTGCCAGGTAGTCCAAATAAATATGGAGTTCTTTTATGAACATATGTGGACGATCTTCTCTTGTGATCACATTGGTTCTTCCATAAATATGGTCTATCATTTCACTCAGTTCCATGGTTTTGGAAAAATAAGCCATATTAGGGCCCGGGCATACCGAAACCCCTTCACCTTCAGTTTTTGTGTCAAGTCCGTATGCGAGCAGGGCAGAAGTTCCCAGTCCTACACAGGTACAGGATTTTTCAATTATTTTGTTGTATTGATACTCATAGTCTTCGACAGCAAGTTCTTGCTTCTCCAACTCCTTTATTTTTAAATGCTGGTATTGTCTAGACGCCGTACAGATTCCTGTATCCAAAAAGTCTTTGTTCATGGCCACAAATTTTTTCGGACAAGGGCTTCCTGGTCTTCCCTTTTCAATCAATTTGGCTTTTTCCAAATCTTTGGTATTACCCTTTAAGCTGTGAAAGGGAATACCCAGAGGGGAAATATTACTTAGATATAAATCATCTTCTTTTGCCACGACTAATTTTTCAATGGTCGACTTGTCCACAGTTGTTGCTTCAGGTACCAAAAGAAATGGTGTTCCCCATCCAATAGCATCCACCTTATAATGATTTAAAATAAAGTTGTGCTCCTCTATAGTGCCTACGCCACCCTGTGCTGAAATTTTTAACGGTAAGATTGAATTTGGAACAACGCGATTTTTTTGATCCAAAGCACTTGTCAAAATCTCGTAAACCGATTGGGTCAAGTCTTCTTTTTCTTCTTTAAATTGATTTAGGATAGGTCCCATAAGAAAACCATCCGTAGCGAAAGCATGTCCGCCACAATTAAGGCCGGATTCAATTCGATATTCTGATACCCACAACCCTTTTTTTGCCAGGAATTTACCCTGGATTAAAGCTGAACGGTAATCACTTACCTTAAGGACGATTTTCTTTTTGATGATTCCATTTTCATCGGGATAAAAATCTTCGAACTGTTCCATATAGCTATACAATCTCGGATTCATTCCGGCAGAAAGGACCAGGGAAGAATTAAGAACGCTGTTTGCATATCCTCTCAACGCCGCATGCGCATCATTATATTCCGAAGATAATTTTATCTTTTTACGATAATTTTCTTTATCAACTTTGGTCATTATGTTCACATCAATACTACCCATAATGAGATTATCCTTTGCCCAAGCTTTGATTTCCTCAAAATTAAAAGAGTCTTTGGTCAGATTCTTAAATTCTTTTTTTAAACTTGACGTTTCGGGTAACATTGAAAAATATTTCTTGAGATCAGTAGCCGATTCCGCGGTAACATTTTTTAGCTCTTCAAATTTTTTTACACTTTCATCATAAATAAGATCAAGATAAGAAGTGATTCTTTTTGCTCTAAAATCGTCCATTTTTTCAGTAATCTCTGTATAAGGACGCTCGAACTTATCACAATACATCTTCCTTAATTTTTCGATAAGGATATCATCCACTAAGGAAACAACGGAGTCTATGCCAAATTGGGATACTTTTAAAGGAGTGTCTATGGTAAAGCCTATTCCCATTACGGGAATATGAAATGAATGGACATTTGTCATGTTAAGATTTAATTTGTGACAAACGTGAATCAAAATTGAACATAATTTGCCATTACAAAATTCAAAATTTAGTAGGTCTTAAAATATGATATTTGTCAGTTGGGCATTTTAAAGGTAGAATAGGTTTCCGAACGACCAATGATCATTATTAAACTAAAAAATCATATCCAAATTGGCTTATTTTATGAGCTTGGCAACAAAATAGTTAGAGTTTACGGCAGTAATCTTCAATGGATATTAAAAGGTTTAGTGGGCAATGGATGCTATATGCTTTTTAATTTAATACACCTGTCGAATAGGCCAGATAATGTTTTGTGAGGAAGTCATAACTACAATAATTAATTTTTATATTGGTTGAATGCCTCAGACAAAAAGCCAATAGCCTTTTTTTTGTCAATTTCTGTAGTTGGCAGGATTGCTCCTATATACCCATTTACACCCCATGATCCTGGGGATAACGGTTTAAAATCTGAAGTATCTATTACCTCATGTCCTTTGAATCCACTGATGTAGAAATAATGATCCCTGCATATATTATCTGGAACCGCAAGCCCTAATCCAATTGCCTCACCTGATATATCATTGTATATAGCATAAGCCCCGGTGTCAAAGTGGTGGGGCCATATCCGAATTTCAGAGTTTAAGTTTTGGTCCTCGATAAAAGTTTCCAGAACTGATTGGGCCATAATTCTTAGATCCAACAATTCGTTAAGCCTATTGGCGTCTAAAAGTTTAAAGACAAAATTATCCTTTATTTGATAGGGAAAATCATAATGAAAGGAATAAGCGTAAGGCACCTTAATAGCCGCTATATCGGCCATCTTTTTAATCCATTTTAGAATTTCGGCATGCGTGGTGCCATCCAATCGCAGTGAAGTGGACACATCATTTGAAATCCAATCTAATGTAAATTTTTCGAAGTTTACGGCTAACATATCCCCATAATCATTTAATGGTCTGGAGTACATACTGCTATTTTCAATTGAAAAACCTAGATTGCTATGACTGTCAACATCCTTTTTCTCTAAAAGACTTATTCCTGCAGCCGCAAGGTATTGTGCCAGCAGGTACATCATTTTTTCCATTATTGGATTATCTTTTATGTTCCGGGCTGTCAAACCCTGCCTTGCATCCAGCAGCCCACTCATCGGGTTGATTGCCATGTGCAGGAATGCCACCGTTGTCTTTCAGCATTCGGGCAAGATGCAAACAATTCCAAACAAGGAAAGTAGTATTTCTATTGGTAAAGTCGTTCTCGGGCCCTCCTGAACCTTCGTCTCTGTAAGAAGGTCCTGGTCCGGCTTCACCCATCCAACCCGCATCCGCTTGTGGAGGTACTGTATAACCTATGTGTGAAAGAGAAAATAGAATATTCATGGCGCAATGTTTTACCCCATCCTCGTTTCCCGTAATCAAGGTAGCACCAACTTTACCATAATCCCTGTATTGTCCTTTTTCATTAAACAAATGGGTATATCCATACATCCGCTCCAATACCCGGTTACATACCGAAGATTTTTCTCCCAACCAGACGGAAGTACAAAGGATAAGAATATCACAGGCATCCACTTCTTTTTGCAGCATAGGCCAGTCGTCTTTATCCCATTCCGGGGTTTTAGACATATCTAGCCCCAGTCCGGCAGGGATATCATAATCTACAGGCCGAATCACTTTGGTAGCCACACCATTTGCTTCAAAAATGCGCTGGGCGACACCTATGAGCCCTTCTGTATGCGACAAAACCGGTGTTCTGTTAAGGGTACAGTTAAGGAATAAAACCTTGAGGTCATTGTATTTGGCAGGAGGATTGGAACAGTTTTGTTCCGTCATTTTTGAAAGTTGTTTTGACATTATAGATTGTTTAGAATTTAGAATATTGTTATTCTTTATATTTTACTTTACAAGTAGGGCATTCTGTGCCGTGTACAGCACTTTTTAGTCTTATTCCATCTAAATGGGTCACTACAAAGTCTTGTATAAAAGCATACTTACTTTCTTTATTATTTACATCTATTTGTGCATCCTTAAATTTTTCACGAATAACGTTGCCGTACTCCTGATCTCCCCAACAATTGGGACATACCCCATTGGGGATCTCATCAAATTCATCTGTTTTTTTCTTTTTGAATAGACTGCTAAAAAAATTTCTCATGGCTGTATTGTTTTTGAAATGGAAATATATTCTGTAACATACTCTAAGAGTCCATTATTTCCATGATTACTTACAGTATTGCAACAATTTGTTTTGCTGAATAAGTCCGTATGGCAATATGATTGTATCACAATAAACATGTATGTACTAGGTCATAGAGCCTTCTCAACAATCATTTTAAATTTATGTCAAAAAACTCAAACACCTTTTTTTAGGAGACTTAAATTCTTCCATAATTTCCTTCATGTCTGATTCAATATAGCCTATTATATGATTCTCCTAGGCCATTGCGTTCTTTGTTAATCCCGGACTGAAAGTGCATGGGAACTAAAACTGCTTTCATTTTCTATACCATACAATTAAACTTATTTGAAATTGCTTAGTGTATACTCTTAGGTTTAACCTTCCTGGTTCTTGTAAGCGATTTGCTTAATTCTTCCAGTGACACTCCTTTGGTCTCAGGCATAATAAAGGCCACAAAAAGAAGCTGTAAAAACATCATAAATGCGAAAAACGTAAATACAATTCCGGGTCCTATAGTAGCAAAGAGAATAGGAATTAATGAAGGCACAACAGCTGCTAGAATCCAATGCACAGAACTTCCAAAGCTTTGGCCGTATCCCCTTAAATGATTAGGGAATATTTCTGAAATAAACACCCAAATGACAGTACCTTGTCCAATTGCATGAGCTGCTATAAAGAGGAATAAAAAGATTGCGACAGAAATTCCTTCCCAGTTTAAATAAAATGCACAGGCAACCAGGGATAGCGCTATAATATATCCAAAAGAGCCAATATACATTAATTGTTTTCTCCCCATTCGGTCAATCAGGTATATTCCCAGAAGGGTAAATAGCATATTGGTTATCCCTATACCAATACTACTCAAAAGTGCTGTGCTGGCTCCAAGGCCAGCTTCTTCCAATATCCGCGGAGCATAATAAAGAAACGCATTGATCCCCGAGAGTTGATTAAAAAAGGCGATGCAAAAAGCCAGGATCAATGGAAATCTATATTTCATTAAAAAAATGTTTTCCCCTGGAATCGTACCTTCACTTTCCTTTTTTATCTCCTGCATCATGTGTTCTGCATCCAAGCCCGGATTTATAACTGCTAATACTTCTTTGGCCTCATCAACGCGATGTTTAGACAACAACCACCTGGGGCTTTTGGGAATTGTTAATGCGAAAATGGTATAAATAGCTGCAGGAATGGCTTCAACGCCTACCATCCAACGCCAGGCATTTTCCCCAATTCCATTTAAAAGGTAATTTGAAAAAAACGCAATCAGGATACCAAAGACAATATTAAACTGATATAAACCTACAAGTTTGCCTCGATCCTTAGCAGGAGCAATTTCTGAAATGTAGGCGGGTGCTGCGATAGTTGAAGCCCCTACACCCAATCCACCAATAAATCTAAAAATGGCAAACGTTATGGGGTCATTTGACAAAGCAGAGCCCAGTGCCGAGATGGTATAAAATATACCTATCCATATAAGGGTTTTCTTTCTGCCGAGTTTATTCGTGGGGATACCGCCTAATAATGCACCAACAACAGTGCCCCAAAGGGCCATTCCTATTACTACTACTCCATGAAACACATCGGATGAATCCCATAATGCCTGTAGTGTTTTGTCAGCACCGGAAATAACGACGGTATCAAAGCCGAATAGAAATCCGGCTAAAGCTGCGGTAATAGACCAAACCCATATTTTTTTCATTTGATTAATACTTGAGAAAACCACAGGTTTCGCCCTGTGTTTTTAGTTATGATAGGCCATATAATGAATAGGTATTTAAAAACAGATCACGAATACCTTAAGTTAATTCGCCCTTCGCCTCCTGATCTCTTAAATGCTTTACAAGCTCCAATGCATCCGGAACCACATCACTACAAAGAACTATAAGGGATCCTTTTTCTGCATGAGTCACCGCATGGGTAATCGCATCTTTTTCTGAAGGAATAATAGTTGTTTTTTTATTAGGATCCTGCTTTTTAATTCCGGCATCCAACATATTAATCAGATCAGTCTCCGATTTACCTCTCAAATTTTTATCCTGTCTGATAATAATCTCATCAAACATTTCTGCGGCTATACTTCCCATCTCATTATTATCTTCTTCCCTGCGGTCCCCTATACCAGCTATGATCCCTACTTTTACTGTAGCTTCCAGGTTATTTGTGAACTTTTGCAAAGCACGCATACCTGCAGGATTGTGAGCATAGTCCAATAAGATGTCAAAGTTGTTAAACTTAAACAGATTTAAACGCCCGGGAGTACTCGAAGCCGAAGGTATAAAGGTCTCTAAGGCCGCTTTCGTATCTTCAATACTAATACCCTGAACATTGGCAGCTATAATAGCCGGTAGTATATTTTGAATCATAAAAAGAGCCTTCCCACCATAGGTCAATGGAATATTTTCTGCTTTCATTAACCGCATTTTCCACTCACCCCGGCAAAGGGTTACGTAGCCATTCTCATAAATGGCAGTTATTCCACCTATTCTTTGTAAGGCCTGTATCCTGGGATTATTTTCATCCATGGAGAACAGCGCAAGATTACAATTTATGTTTCTGCGCATTTCATAAACCAAATCGTCATCCGCATTTAGGATGGCATAACCATCGGGTAACACTGTTTCCGGGATCACCGCCTTAACCCTGGCAAGTTGTTCTATAGTATGGATGCCTTTTAAACCCAAATGATCTGCCGAAACGTTGGTAACAATGGCAACATCACATTTTTTAAAACCCAGGCCAGCTCTTAATAAACCACCTCGTGCACATTCCAGTACAGCAAAATTGACGGTAGGATCCTTTAACACAAACTCTGCACTTGCCGGACCCGTACAATCACCTTTCATCAACATCCTATTTTGAATATAAACCCCATCACTTGTGGTATAGCCTACCCTTTGTCCATTCATTTTAGCTATATGGGCAATGAGCCTGCTGGTCGTCGTTTTACCATTAGTTCCGGTAATAGCCACAATGGGTATCCTTCCGGTATCACCTTTTTGAGGAAATAATTTATCTACTACAGGAGCAGCAACGTTTCTTGGTAACCCGCTGGTGGGAGCGAGGTGCATCCTGAAACCAGGCCCTGCATTTACTTCCAATACAGCACCTCCTGTGTCTGAAAGAGGCTGGCTAATATCACTGGTCATTACGTCGATCCCACAGATATCTAAGTCTATAATCTTTGAAATCCTTTCAGCCATTGATACGTTGGCAGGATGAACGATATCCGTAACATCTTCGGCTGTACCTCCAGTACTTAAATTAGCGGTATCCTTTAAAATTAATCGTTCTCCCTCCTTTAATACTGAGCCTACAGTATAGCCGGCATCGGCGATAATCGTTTTTGTCAGATCGTTTATGGTTATTGCGGTAAGTACTTTCTCATGACCATATCCCCTTCGTGGATCTTTATTCACATCCTCAACCAATTCCTCTATGGTAGATTTTCCATCACCTACAACATGAGCCGGGGTACGTTTTGCTGCGGCAACGAAATTGTTGTTAATAACCAAAAGACGGTAATCCTCGCCTGTAATATATTTCTCCACTATGACCCTTCTTGAAACTTCTTTGGCAATATTAAAGGCCTCAAGCGCATCCTCATAATTATTGATATCTACTGTAATTCCTCTGCCGTGATTTCCATCGATTGGTTTAATTACAAGTGGGTATCCCACATAACGACAAGCATCTTCCAAGCCACTTTCCCTACTGATGATATCCCCTCTGGGGACTTCAACCTCGGCCTGTTCCAAAAGATATTTAGTGTCTTCCTTATCACATGCCAATTCAACTCCAATACTGCTGGTCTCACTGGTTACAGTAGCCTGTATCCTTTTCTGATTGGCTCCATAACCAAGTTGTACCAGGGAATACTTGTTTAACCGTATCCATGGTATTCCACGGCTTTGTGCTTCCAGAACAATGGACCCCGTACTAGGACCAAGTCGTTCAGATTCCCGAAGTTCGCGCATACGTTGTATGTCTTCTTCAAGATCATAAGGATCACCAGCAATTAATGCTTCACAAATACGAACAGCAGCTTTAGCAGCATATCTTCCTACCGACTCTTCAATGTAAGAGAAAACAACATTGTATACTCCTTTCTCCCCATATCCGCGTGTTCTTCCGAATCCGGTATCCATATCCGCCAGCGTTTGGATTTCAAGGGCAATATGCTCAATTACATGGCCCATCCATGTTCCTTCATCTACGCGCATAAAAAAACCTCCTTCACATCCTTCTGAACATCTGTGAGCGAACATACTTGGAAACATCTCTCGAATACGGTCGGCGAAACCTTCTATTTTGTTGGTTGGCAATTCTTCCATTTCTTCCAAATCCAAGACCATAACAATAAGTCTGTGGCGGCGAATAGACCAGTAATTTGGTCCCCTCATGGCATTTATTTCTCTTATTTTCATGACCTTAGATTTTATGGTTCTCAACCGCGGATTTATGATTCGGCAACTGCCTTAGAACACTATTTTTAGCTGTTAATGTGAGTTTGATAAGTTCTTTGTAATTTCATAAATATATGACATTTTTTGTAACAATAGCTGTATTTTTGCAAGCTAGACAGCATAAATTATGGTGGTAAAAGGAACTTTAATTCCCATTGGAGGAAATGAGGATAAAGGGACAGAAAAAGGCGAGTCGTTTCACCTGGAATTTATTCAGGAAAGTATCCTCTCCAGAGTGGTAAGTGAGAGTGGTGGTAATGAGGCTCAAATTGTTGTTATTCCAACTGCCTCAAGTATTCCAAAAGAGGTAAGTAATAGTTACCTCAAGGCCTTTGACAAATTAGGATGTCGTAAGGTACATATTATGGATATTCGAGATAGGAAAGAGTCTGAAAATCCAAAAAACCTGGAATGGATTGTAAATGCACAATGCGTGATGTTCTCCGGAGGAAACCAATCCAAAATCACTGCAAAAATAGGCAACACTAGGTTACATGAAGTACTTATAGAACGTTATAGAAAAGACGCGTTAGTGATAGCCGGAACCAGCGCAGGCGCAATGTGCATGTCCAGCGAAATGATTGCAGGTGGTAGCAGTACGGAATCATTTATAAAAGGAGCTGTAAAAATGGATACCGGAATGGGATTCATTTCTAATTTAATCATAGACTCCCATTTTATTCGCAGAGGCCGCTTTGGACGACTTGCGGAAGCCGTGGCCAAATATCCGGATATGATGGGTATTGGTCTAGCGGAAGATACGGGACTGGTTATTAAAAACAGCAGGACTTTTGAGATCATAGGTTCTGGGATGGTTATTATGTTTGATCCAAGAAAACTAAAACACAATAACGAAAAGATCCTTGAGAAAGGTACACCTATGTCTCTGATAAATCTTAAAACACATGTACTGGCAAATGGGGACCGCTTCAATATGAAAAAAGGTAAAGTAAAGGTTTTACCCCTTGATGCTCCTTTTCCAACTTCTTAATTCCCATAAATACTTATTTGATCTGCGCTGTCTGAGGATTTGCAGCCCCTATACATGCCTTCTGTGTTAAAAGGCATGGCAATATTGCCAAGGGCATCTACTGCAATTAAACCACCATCTCCTCCTAATTTCAGCAAACGTTTTTGAATAAGCACTTCAGCGGCATCCTGAAGTGATAGGTTTTTGTATTCCATCAGGCAGGACAAATCATATGCAACAACCCCTCTGATAAAATATTCACCACTACCCGTACAGGAAACAGCACATGTTTTATTATTGGCATAATTTCCTGCTCCAATCATCGGACTATCACCAACTCTGCCAAATTGCTTATTGGTCATGCCTCCTGTGGAAGTTGCAGCAGCCAGATTCCCGAAACGATCACAAGCTACAGCGCCAACAGTACCAAATTTTGCATCCTTTTTCACTGAATGGTCCAGCTTAAAATCTTTGGTACCTTTAATCTCCTGCCATTGCTGGTAGCGAAGTTCATCATAAAAATATTTCTCGTCTTCAAGATGGTATTTCAGTTTCTCTGCAAATTGCATAGCACCTATAGAAGCAAGGAAAACATGATCGCTTTTTTCCATAACATCCCGTGCCAGGCTAATAGGATTTTTTATTCCACTTACCAAAGAAACGGCTCCTGCATTAAGGGTTTTTCCATCCATAATGGAAGCATCCATTTCATGTTTCCCTTCAGAAGTGAATACACTTCCCTTTCCGGCATTAAACAAATGTGAATCTTCAAGTTCTTTAACAGATGCCTCAACTGCTTCTATCGCAGATCTACCGGATTCTAAAAGCAGATACCCCTTGTGTAAGGCACTTTTTAAAACCGCTTTATATAAGCTTTCTTTTTCAGGAGTCATCATTCCCTTGACGAGGGTTCCGGCACCTCCATGGACAGCTAGGGCAATTTTTTTCATGCGCTTGAATAACTCTTAATTACCTAATTCAGATTCTTTTTTTTTGCAAAATATTTTTAATAATAATCTTTGCGTGTACCCGGGAATTTTCAATAAACCATTTATGAGTTTCCATGCCTCCGCAAATAACCCCTGCAAGGTAAATTCCTGTTATATTGGTTTCCATGGTTTCCGGATTATAATTTGGCAACCTTTTCTCATCCTTCGATAATTCTATTCCTACACTCTTCAGAAATTCAAAATTTGGAGTATAACCGGTCAAGGCAAGGACAAAATCATTCTCTAAAATAATTACCCCCTCCGGAGTTTCCAATTCAATTTCTTTTTCCCGTATCTCTTTCACTGAGGCGTTATAGTAGGCTTTAATACTTCCCTCCTCAATTCTGTTCATAATATCAGGGCGAACCCAGTATTTAACTCGCTTGCCTACTTGAGGCCCCCTGATAATAAGAGAGACTTCAGCACCTTTTCGCCAGCACTCAAGGGCAGCGTCTATAGCTGAATTACTTGCTCCTATCACGGCCAGTTTTTGACCTGAATAGTAATGAGGGTCCTTGTAATAATGAGACACCTTAGGGAGTTCTTCCCCGGGAACCTCCAGGAGGTTAGGAAGATCATAAAATCCTGTGGCAATTGTAATATTACTGGCTGTATATTTATTTTTATTTGTTATGACTTTAAAATCTTTTGTCCCTTTTTCTATAGTCTCAACTTTTTCGAAGAGGTGAATATTCAACTTATTGGAGGTAACAATTCTTCTGTAATATTCCAAAGATTCATTGCGTTTTGGCTTTGCCTCGTTACTTATAAAAGGAATGTCATCTATTTCCAGACGTTCTGAAGAGGAGAAAAACTGCATGTTTACAGGATAGTTAAATAAGGAATTAACTATAGGACCCTTCTCTACAATCAGGTAGCTCAAACCGTTTTTTTGAGCCTCCAGTCCGCATGCTATTCCTATTGGTCCACCACCAACAATCAAAAGATCAAATCTATCCATATGTTTCCTTAAAGCAGAGGTAAAAATTAGTGAGAATTCAGGTAGGGGCAAAGCTATGTAATTTATTCTTAAACTTATCAAAGAAAGCATGCAAAGCCAATATGGCTAATAAATTATAGGGTATTATTTTAAAGAATCAGAATCTCAGAATTAACCAAAGCAAATAAATTTAAACCATCACTAACATGACTTTTATCATTCTTTTTGTTTTTGATAAAACTGATCTTTATTAAATAATATTTAAATTGAAAGTCATGAATATCCAGATTCAACTCCCCGTTTCCAATATAATGACCACAAACCTTATAACACTTGATGTAAAAGAAAGTTTAGATAAGGCAGAACATTTATTTAAAAAATATAAAATACGGCATATACCGGTCATTGAAAATGAAAAGATTATTGGGATGATAAGTCTGAACGATATACTCCGAATAAGTTTTGCCGATGGCGCATACAGGGAAGAGGAAAATATTTCTTCATCTATTTATGAAATGTTTACAATAAGGCAATTAATGATAGGAAATCTGGAGACTGTTTCTCCCGATGCAACAATTAAAGAAGTTGCAGAATTACTTGTGAAAAGGGAATTTCATTCCTTACCGGTCGTGGAAAAAGGTAAGCTAAAAGGCATGGTAACTACCACAGATTTGATTAAATACCTGCTAAAACAATGCTAAGCATTGGCAATATTGGCGATATGTGAAATCGTGGCCATTGGATCCTGTGAGTTGAAAACAAAACTTCCCGCAACCAAAACATCTGCACCAGCCTCTACTAGGGCTTTCGCATTGTCTGCATTTACTCCGCCATCAATTTCTATAAGCGTATTGGCTTTTTTTTCATTAATTAGCGCTTTTAATGCCCTGACTTTTCCATAGGTATTTTCAATAAACTTCTGACCTCCATATCCCGGATTAACGCTCATAACACAAACAAGGTCTATCTCTGCTATGCTATCTTCCAGAAGTTTTATATTGGTGTGCGGATTAAGAGCTACTCCTGCTTTCATACCTTCCGCTTTAATGGCTTGTATGGTTCTATTTAAATGTGGACAGGCCTCATAATGCACTGTCAGTATATTGGCTCCCAGGGAGGCAAACGATTTGATATATCTATCGGGATCAATAATCATAAGATGAACATCGAGCGGCTTGGTTGCATTCCCGGCAATGCTTTTTATTACAGGCATTCCAAAGGAGATATTTGGAACAAAAACTCCGTCCATAACATCAATATGGTGCCAGTCTGCCTGACTTGAATTTACCATTTCAACGTCTCTTTGTAAATTCCCGAAATCGGCCGCAAGTAATGAAGGCGCTATGCGTATGTTGTTCATTGTTTAATGGCTGAAAATATTTAGATACAAAAATAAGTATTCATTATGGTTTTATACTGAGCCATTATATATAACTTCTATTTTATTCCAGATTCGTTTTATTATAAAGTTCATGCGATTCATCACCTCCGCTTAGTAGATAGGCAAAAAGATCCGTAATTTCCTTTTCGTTTAACCTGTTAAGTAAGCCGGAAGGCATTGGTGAAATTGGAGACAACTCCTGTTTTATAACAGAGGATTTGGCCAATTGAACAGTATATGATGTATTTAAAGGATTAGGCATAATTTTAATAGAATCTTTGGTTTCCGAAAGAATTCTGCCGGCTATTTTTTTGTCATTGTCCAGATGAAAAAGGGTAAAGGCATATTGATCGGAAATGTCATCATTAGGGCTGTATATAGAATACAACAAATCATACCTTCCAAATTTTGTCCTTATCTGGGTTAAGTCTGGTCCGGTAGCACCTCCTTCACCTCGCATACGATGACACAGGACGCATAAGGCTGCCTGATATGCCCTTTCACCATCAGCCAAGCTTCCATTATAATCGCTCATTTTATCACCCCAAAGAAACTGGTTGATCGTACTACCGGAATAATTTGCCCCAGGACCAATGGGTTGCGGGAGATTTTCCACAACAGTGTTTGGAGAATAGACGCCGGAAAGTTCTTCAAAATATGCTTTTTCTTCTTTAGGGACATTTGACATGGCCTGAAGCCTTACATTTTCCATGTAAGCTTTAAAACTCATTCCGCCTTTAGCACTCAAAACATCATAAAACCAAAGGAAATACATCTCTCGTAGTTCTTTGTTCCAACCTTCGGTGGCATGGCTTAACAGCATCCCGTAATAGATGGCTTCACTAGGGGGCATTTTTGCAATTACTTCCCTAATTAATGGTCCGTATTGTTCGCTTCTTAATGTAGTTTCCTCTGAAAGCATCTGATTGGAGATATTAGTCTTTTCAGCAGTGTGTTTTTCTAATAAATCACCAAGAATCTTTACCGTGCCATCTGCATTTAAATAGAGCATAATTTGCGCAAGTTCTCTGTTTATGGCATTGTTTGAACCAGGAAAATAGGGTTTTAACTTTTTGATAACGGCTTGTCGAGATTGACTGTCCGGTTGCCCCATGCGGATAAAAACAAGGGCATAATTTCTCAAAAGATCTATTTGCCGCTGTTCATCTAGCCCTTCCCAATTGATTTGATTTAATTTTTTCAGAATCTTTCCTTGATCTTTTTTATCACCCTGTCTTGCTAAGGCAATCCCGGCCTCAATCGTTTTTACCGGTGATTCTTCAGAATAGAACATTGCCTGCCATCCATCCGTAGGAAGGTTTTCCAGGGCAATTCGAGATGCATATCTTATAAATCTGTCTTCGTGGTCAAGGTTGTCCCATGCTTTGGATATGGCTTCTTCAGGATTAATAGCCGAATAATTTTCTAATTGGTGCCTAAGCTGCCTTAATTCTTTGCCACTGTCATTCGGTTTAATTTCTGATGCAGTAAGTTCTCCGTCATAACTCAATCGATATAAGTGAGAATCCAGGCCTCTCCCCCCGGTTGCGAAATAGAGATTGCCATCAGAACCTTCAATCATATCAGTTAATGGCAAGGGTGTGCCAGATAGAAATTCTTCTCTAGTTGCAGAGTAACTACTTCCCTTAGGTATAAGGTTTGCGTAATAGATGGTTCCAAAACTCCAATCCATAATAAAAAGTCCGTTGTGGAACTTTGAAGGGAATTTTAATTTGGCTCCAGACAATATAGCCGTTGGGGAACCTTGTTCCAGGTTATGAACAGCCGGCAGATTATCCGGATAATATTCCGGCCATTTGCCAGATCCTGTCCGCCATCCATACTCACTTCCGGGAGTAACATGACATATTCTGGTTGGCCTGTACCACGGCATTCCTATGTCCCATTCCATATCGGCATCATAAGTAAATAATTCACCGTCCTGGTTAAATGCCAGGTCAAAAGGATTTCTATAGCCAGCAGAAATTAGTTCCCAGTTTTCCCCGTTGGAATCAAATTCCGCTACCCAACCACCGGGCGCTTTTATTTCATTGGCATGCCCTCGGGCATCCAGATAGGGTGTAAACAGATTATCTTCGCCCCAGTTTATCGGTAGGCGACTATTTTTTTTCAGGCTTTCAGGGATAAGTACATGGTTTCCAGCTATAAAATAGATAGATTTTCCATCTGGGCTTAACACAAAACTGTGTGGCCCGTGCTCACCGGCCCCTTCTAATTTCAAGAGCATTCTTATATCATTAAGGTGGCCATCTCCGTTTGAATCTGTAATTCTATAAACACCGCTCCCTCTTTGGTTTTCATCTGCAATAGTATCATCCCAATTTTTATTGACAGCCACATACAAACTATTAAACGCCCATAACAAGCCATGTGCTTCACCAATATCAAGATTTAGGCTGTCTACATTTGCTGTTTGGACCACCTCGCCTTTTTCCGGCATTTTAAAATAATAGATCTTACCCCGCTGATCACATGCATAAATCATTTTGTCAGCGCCCTCGGCCAGAGCTACCCAAGAACCTTGTTTGTTAGCGCTGATGTGGTATAATTCTTCAAGTACAAAATTTTCCGGGATATTAAATTTTATTTCAGAAGTGTCATTTGATTCTTCAGACGATTTACTCTGTTGGCAAGAAATCATAAAAACATAAAAGGCAACACAAATAAATTTAATTGATATTATAGATAGACCCTTCATAATAGTTATTTTAAATGAGTACTTCAGTTACGGATAGGTTTCCATAAATATACATAAATGAGTTGGCACAAATAGCTGAATATGGAATCAAAAGTGAAGGCAGCCAAAAGAAACATTAGACTAAAGAGAAGTTTGAACAGCCGAAACAAGCATAGGCCAGACAAAAGAATATTTTTTTAAATAATGGGGGATTATTGATAGAAATTGGGTAAAATGAAAAACTCCGGTAATCAGCCGGAGTTTATTCATCAATCAAAAAACGAACAGTCATGATAAACTGTTGTTACTATCACAAATTACAATTTTTATACCAAATTTCCAATTTATGGAATATTTAACATGTAATTTATGTCTCGCTATTATCCGAGATAAGTTTTTAAAATTTTGCTTCTTGAAGTATGTTTTAATCTTCTTATTGCTTTTTCTTTAATCTGTCGTACTCTCTCCCTGGTAAGGTCAAAAGTTTCACCAATTTCCTCAAGGGTCATTGAATGTTGTCCGGCCAAACCAAAATACAATCTGATAACATCTGCCTCTCTGGGTGTAAGGGTTTCTAAAGCCCTTTCAATTTCCGTACGCAGAGATTCATGTAATAATTCTTTATCCGGATTAGGCGATTCTCCACTTCGAAGGACATCGTAAAGATTTGAATCCTCCCCGTCAATTAAAGGTGCGTCCATGGATACGTGACGACCCGAATTTTTCAAGGACTGTTTTACATCTTCAACAGTCATATCTAATTCCTTGGCGATTTCCTCTGCTGATGGGATTCGCTCATGAGCTTGCTCAAGAAATGCAAATGTTTTATTTATCTTATTTATTGAACCAATTTTATTTAGCGGTAATCTAACAATACGCGATTGTTCTGCCAAAGCCTGTAATATGGACTGACGAATCCACCATACAGCATAGGAGATAAATTTAAACCCCCTTGTTTCGTCAAAACGCTGAGCCGCCTTAATAAGGCCAAGATTTCCTTCATTAATTAAATCCGGCAGTGTAAGTCCCTGGTTCTGATACTGCTTCGCAACGGATACCACAAAACGAAGATTGGCTTTTGTAAGTTTTTCCAAAGCCAGCTGATCACCAGCTTTTATGCGCTGTGCTAATTCTACTTCCTCCTCTGCAGTAATTAGATCTACCTTACCTATTTCCTGTAAGTATTTATCTAAGGATGCAGTTTCCCTATTCGTAACCTGTTTCGTAATCTTTAGCTGTCTCATCTAGGTTTTCCTTTATATATTAAGTTCAAAGTGCATGGGCTGCATATACTTATACGTAAAAAACCTGCAAATGTTACAATAAGGTTATAAAAATTTAACTTTTTGGTTAAATTATATTAAAAAACCCCTGTTTTAAAGGGGTTTTAATATATATAAGGGTTAAGAATTAGTCTCTTCTGGGTTTACGATCCCGATTTCTATCGTTTCTGCCTCTATCGCGATCCCGATTTTCTCTTGGGGGTCTTTCCTTATAACCTTCCGGTTTTGGGAATAAAGCTTTACGGGATACTTTTTCCTTTCTCGTTCTTGGGTCTGTACCAAAATATTTAACATCAAAAACATCACCCATGTTTACAACATCGGTAACATTTTCAGTACGCTCCCATGCGAGTTCAGAAACATGAAGTAAAACTTCATTTCCCGGAGCTTCAACGTATTCGACTACAGCCCCAAAATCTAAAATCTTTATCACTTTAACCTCGTAAACACTGCCTACTAACGGTTTAAAAGTAATTGAGTCTATTTTAGCCAGTACGGCATCAATTCCTGCCTGATCTGTTCCTAAGATCTCCACTAGCCCTTCTTCTGTAACAGGATCTTCATTTATTACTATGGTAGTTCCTGTTGTTTTCTGAAGTTCCTGGATCACTTTTCCACCTGGCCCAATTAATGCACCTATATAATCTCCCGGAATCGTAGTTGTTACCATTTTTGGTGCATGAGCTTTTACACCTTCATTAGGTTGGGCGATTGTTTCGGTCAATTTCTCAAGAATATGAAGCCTTCCTTCTCTTGCCTGCATTAATGCCTTAACCAGAATTTCGTAGGATAAGCCTTTAACTTTAATGTCCATCTGGCACGCGGTAATCCCATCGGCTGTGCCGGTAACTTTAAAGTCCATGTCTCCTAAATGGTCTTCATCACCCAGAATATCTGATAATACAGCATATTTTCCGGTTTCGGTATCTGTAATCAATCCCATTGCAATTCCTGACACCGGTTTTTTAAGCTGCACCCCGGCATCCATTAGCGCCATTGTACCGGAACAAACAGTTGCCATTGAGGAAGAACCATTACTTTCCAATACTTCCGAAACAACCCGGACTGTATAAGGACAATCTTCAGGGATCATCCCTTTTAACGCTCTTTGTGCTAAATTTCCATGGCCAATCTCTCGACGTGAAGTTCCCCTAATGGGTCTGGCCTCACCTGTAGAAAAGGGCGGGAAGTTGTAATGAAGATAAAATGTCTCTTCGCCTTCAAATGATGGCATATCTATTTGATTGGCTTCTCTTGATGTTCCCAGAGTAACTGTCGCCAGTGCCTGTGTTTCTCCTCTTGTAAAAATTGCCGAACCATGTGTTGAGGGCAAATAATCCACTTCGCACCAGATAGGTCGTATTTCATCTGTCTTTCTTCCGTCGAGTCTTAATCCTTCATTTAAGGTAAGGTCTCTTACAGCAGCTTTTTCGGCTTTGTAGTAATACTTGCTGATTAAATCCCCAATTTCTTCTAGTTCTTCTTCGGAATGTAGCGCTTTTATTTCGTCTTTTATTTCTGCAAATGAGGCACTTCGCTCATGTTTGGAAGAACCAGCCTTGGCTACTTTATATACTTTATCATAGGCAAGATCATGAATCTTTTTCATTAACGCTTCGTCCTCATCTTCCGTTTCGTATTCGCGCACTTCTTTTTGTCCAAAGGCCTTGGCTAATCTAATCTGTGCAGCGCACTGAACTTTTGCAGCTTCATGACCAAATTTGATTGCTTCAACCATTTCTTCTTCAGAAATTTCACCCATTTCACCTTCAACCATCATCACGGAATCCTCGGATGCCCCAATGACCATGTCAATATCAGATTCAAGTAATTGTGCTCTAGTAGGGTTAATGACAAATTCGCCATTCACTCTCCCAACACGAACTTCTGAAATTGCACATTCAAATGGAAAGTCTGAAAGTTGAATTGCGGCAGATGCTGCAAGACCTGCCATGGCATCGGGCATGACATTGTCATCATGAGACATTAGCTGAATCATCACCTGAGTTTCGGAATGGTAATCTTTTGGGAACAATGGTCTCAATACGCGATCTACCAATCGCATAGTCAATACTTCCCCGTCACTTGGTCTGGCCTCTCTTTTAAAAAAGCCTCCCGGATAACGTCCTGAAGCCGCAAATTTTTCCCTGTAATCTATTGTTAAAGGAAGAAAATCTACATCACTTTGTCTATAATTGGAAACTACGGTACATAGTAACATGCAGTTTCCCGATTGTACAACAACAGCACCATGGGCCTGTTTTGCAAGTTTTCCGGTTTCGATAGAAATCTCTCTACCATCACCAAGGTCAATGACCTCTTTAAATGTTTTTGGAATCATAAATTTTAATTAGAACCTGAATCTTTATCAGGCTGTTAAACAATGGTCAACCGTCTTACATAGACGGTCTGAGTTGTGTTGTTGTGTTGTCGACCAATGAAAAACTATGTGTAAGCTTTTTGTGTTCGCCTCAAATTTTGAGGCTTTTATTAAAAAAAGGGGAAGCAATGCCTCCCCCTTATATTATTTTCTAATATTCAATTCTTTAATAAGTTCACGATATTTTTCTATGTCCTTTTTCTTCAAATAATCCAGCAAACTTCTTCTTTTACCAACAAGTCTTACCAGGGATCTCTCCGTATTATAATCCTTTTGGTTGTTTTTTAAATGTCCTGTTAAATGATTAATCCGATGCGTGAACAACGCAACCTGACCTTCAGTGGAACCTGTGTTACCTTCTGAACCACCGTGTTTTTTAAAGATTTCTGCCTTAACTTCTTTTGTTAAATACATTCCAATATTATTTTAAATGATTTTTATGTATCTGATTGATTTTCAATCGAGCGCAAAGATAGTAATAAATTTATATAAAGCAGATGTCATTTATCTTTTTTGACCTTCAATTAAACCATTATGAATACCTGGGGTCATAGGAGAGTAATATTAAAAAAATGATAATATGAAAAATTGTTTTAAAAAATTGAATTTTGCAGGATTATTGATTTTGACAATTGTGTTGATTGTTTCCTGTAACAATGAAGAATCTCCGGAAATTATTGAAACCGGCAAAACAGAAACTTTTGAGGTGGCACAACTTCAGGCCAGTGACGAATCTGAATTAATTTCTGAGGAAATTATAAACATTGGAGAGGATGTTTATACTACCGATGAAATCCTGGCTACCTCCAAGGGTTCTTACATTTCAGATTATTTACCAGAATGTGTTACAATTACTACTGTGGTGACTAGTACCAGTAAAGAAAAAACTATTGATTTTGGTGAGGGATGTGAATTACCCAATGGGAATTTTTTAAGTGGTATCATTAAACTGAGCTATCTGAAGGACATGGAGATGGCTATGAAAACGCTTAGTTTTTCACTTGAGAACTTTACATTTAATGGGGTGTCTGTTGAGGGAAATGCTACTGTTCAGCGAATGCGTTCCAATGAAAATGGAAATCCACAGTCAGATGCGGTTGCCAATTTTACCGGAGAATGGCCAGACGGTGGTACTGCCAGTTTCACTGGAAACAGGACCAGAGAATGGATTGAAGGTTTTGGAAGTGGATTCTGGGGCGATAATGTCTTTCTTATTTCAGGTAAGGGTACTTACACAGGGAAATTTGATAATGTATTCGTTAAAGAAACCATTAGCCCGCTAAGAAGAGAACTATCTTGCAGATTCCTGGTAAGCGGAATACTTGAAATTTCACGCAATGATACAACGGTGAGCCTTGATTTTGGAGATGGTAGTTGTGATTCCAAAGGGATTCTTACTTACCCTAATGGAGAAACTGAGGAAATACTTTTAAGAAGGTTTAAGAACTAAAGAGCCTACAAATGATTAATTATTAGCCCTGACTTACTAAATTCAGGGCTTTTTTTATTCTCTTACAGCATTATTCTGAATAAGATCTATATAAAGGTTAATTTTCTTTTTAAGATCCCTTCTATGAGAAATAAAGTCTAAAAAGCCATTTTCCAAAACAAATTCTGCTGTTTGAAAACCCTTTGGGAGATCTTTTCCTGTAGCTTCTTTAACAACTCTGGGCCCTGCAAAACCAATCAGTGCACCAGGTTCAGAAATATTAATATCTCCTAGCATGGCATAGGAAGCAGTCGTTCCACCGGTAGTAGGATCTGTGCATAAAGAAATATATGGAATTTTGGCTTCAGCTAGCTGCGCTAATTTTGCAGATGTTTTGGCAAGCTGCATTAATGACAAAGCCGCCTCCATCATTCTGGCCCCGCCAGATTTAGATATCATTACAAAAGGAATTCCCTTTTTAATGGAATGATCAATTCCACGTGCAATTTTTTCACCTACCACACTTCCCATAGATCCGCCAATAAAACTAAAATCCATACAACAAACAACCAAATCCTTACCCAAAGATTTGCCTACAGCTGTTCTTACGGCATCTTTTAAACCTGTCTTTTTTTGGGCCGCCTTCAGTCTATCTGAATATTTCTTTGTGTCCTCAAATTTCAGGGGATCTTTGGAAGTTAACTTGGCATCTAATTCCTGAAATTTGTTGTTATCAAATAGAATCTCGAAATATTCTTTGCTCCCAATTCTAACATGATAATCATCTTCAGGACTAACATAAAAATTTTTAGCTAATTCGTCAGATTCAACAATCTTCCCCGTTGGGGATTTATACCATAAGCCTTTGGGTGTATCTTTTTTCTGCTCAGTTGCAGTTTGAATACCCTTTTCTGTTCTTTTGAACCAAGCAGTCATTGGAATATAATTTAATTCTATAAGTTACTTACAAGGTATTAATATTGTTTAGATCTTCAAAAGCTTTTTTCAATCTCTCAATAAAAGTCTTTTCCCCTTCCCGAAGCCAAACCCTTGGGTCGTAGTATTTTTTGTTAGGTTGGTCGGCTCCATCCGGATTCCCTATCTGCGCTTGTAAATAAGCCGATTTACCCTGGATGTAATCCCGAATACCTTCCATGAAAGCATACTGTAAATCCGTATCAATATTCATCTTTATCACACCATATCCGATCGCTTCCCTTATTTCCTCAACGCTTGAGCCAGAGCCACCATGAAATACAAAATCTATATGATTATGTTCAACACCGTATTTTTTAGTTATATACTCCTGGGAATTCCTGAGAATTTTAGGGGTTAACTTTACATTGCCTGGTTTGTAAACGCCATGAACGTTTCCAAATGCCGCAGCTATCGTGAACCTGTGGCTTATTTTAGACAATTCTTCATATGCGTAAGCCACCTCTTCAGGTTGGGTATATAATTTTGAATCATCAACATCTGAGTTATCTACACCATCTTCTTCACCTCCGGTAATTCCCAATTCTATTTCCAGAGTCATACCCATTTTGCTCATTCTTTCAAGATATCCTTTACAAATGGCAATATTTTCCTCAATAGGTTCTTCAGACAAATCTATCA
Source organism: Eudoraea sp. (assembly GCF_049669105.1). Classification (NCBI taxonomy): domain Bacteria; kingdom Pseudomonadati; phylum Bacteroidota; class Flavobacteriia; order Flavobacteriales; family Flavobacteriaceae; genus Eudoraea; species Eudoraea sp. The sequence continues at coordinate 28,110 of NZ_JBATKE010000068.1, read as the reverse complement.
TATGAGAACTATAGAGTGATTTTCCTGTCTCCGCAAAATGTTTTTCACTTGCGTCAAGAAGTCCATCTATCCATGGCAATAATTTTTTTGCGCAATGATCTGTATGAAGAATAACGGTAGCTCCATAAGCCTCAGCTAACTGATGTATATGTTTTGCACCTGCAACAGCTCCCTGTATGGCGGCAAGTTGCCCTTCATTAGACAATCCTTTTCCCGCGTTAAATTGCGCTCCACCATTGGAAAATTGAATAATAACCGGAGAATTTAACGCTGCTGCAGTTTCCAGGACACCATTAATCGTATCGGAGCCGATAACATTAACGGCGGGAAGAGCAAAACCTTTTTCCTTGGCATAATTAAAAATATGTTGAACTTGGTCACCTGTAGCAACTCCTGGTTTTATTGAATGCGACATAATTTTATGGTCTGTTAGTTTTTTATGAGATGTGGCAAATGTAGTAAAATAATTAAAGGACTAAAAAGGATAGTTTATGCCAATTTGCAATACCGCATTGGCAAAATTATAATCCCGAAACCATCTTTGGCCGGGTAATTCTGCCGGATTATGGGTTTTAAAGCCCATATCCAGGCGGAACACGAAGTAGGTAAAGTCGTATCTAACACCCATTCCTGTACCAAGGGCCAATTCTGATAAGGACTCAAAGCCTTGAAACACGGCGGCAGGATCTTGTACATTATCCCAAACATTCCAAATATTACCGGCATCGGCAAAAATAGCACCTTTAAAATTTCCAACGATAGGAAACCGATATTCCAAATTAAGTGCTATTTTCATATTAGCTTCATTAAAATCATTGATATTATCTGTGGATCCTGGTCCCAGGGAATAGGGGTACCAAGCTCTGTTATCATTAGATCCACCCCCAAAATAACTACGGACAAAGGGTACACTGTTAGAGTTTCCGTAGGGTATGGCTATGCCAAAAAAGCTTCTGAAGGCAAGCACGTTGGATCTGGATAGATCCCAATGTTTTATATAATCAAATTCCGTTTTAATATACTGTGAAAATGGAACACCAAAGACGGTGCGATCACCATTTTCATTTTTATCAAATTCTATTAGGTTGGAAATTCCTGATAATAGACCTCCAGCGCTTTCAACTTTGAAACGGAAAGAATAAAAATCGTTATCATTTATATTAGTCCTGTTATTTTTATTAAAAGTATAGTTAGTTGCAAAAATCAGATTGTTTTCGGTTAACCTAATTCTTCGCTCTTCAATGCTGGCCACATCTTCAAAATCCTCGGGAGTTGAAGGCACATCAACATTCAAAATGGCATTGGTAAAACCTGTAGTACCTTCAGGAATAATTAGTACGGGGCCATCTGGTGGTTCGGGCATAATATAAAAGTCTTGTAAAGTGGGATCATCCGCATAATCCACAGCAATATCATTCAATCGCTCAAAGGTGCTCTGATATACGTTATAAAAGCGATCGGGATTAAGATTATTGACAAATTGAATATTTAATAATTCTACGTTATTTTTATTAAATCTATCCGTTGCCCAGTTATATCCTAATATGGTATTAAAAGTCTGTTTGTCCAGGCCAATATTTTTTTGAAAACTTGTGCCTACTGAAATTCTGGACTGTGGAAGTTTATAGGACGGAATTATCTTCTTCCAGTTAAAAAATGGAAACCAGATTCGCGGGAAAGTTATGTTTACATCGGCGCCAGTTTCTGAAAAGAAATTTTCTGTTGAAGTTTCATCACTTAACAAACCAAAAGTACCCCCAACCGACAAACTCAGAGTTTCCGCACCACGGAAAATATTACGTGAGATAAGGGCAGTACTAAAGCCGATGCCCAATGATTTAATATTAGAATGGGTAATATCAAAATCAAAAGCCCATGAGAATTTTGGTCTTGTCGCTAAAAAAATGTCTGCTGTAAGTTTTGATTGAGTACTATCTTCCGTAAAAAGTATATTGGGATATTTAAATGTATTTAAATTGGTAATTCGTCTGTATGTACGAATTTTATCAATGTCTCTGTAAAGACTATCCTTTTCCAGGAATATTGCATCTGCCAGAGCTTTAGGCTTATAACGGAGTTTATCTTTATAATAAATAGTGTAATTGTCGTATTCAACGGATTTTAAATCAGACTTATCCTCATTTAAAGCATAATCCGGATAAATATTGATTTTGTCTAAGCGAAAGACTTTATATTCTGAAGTAGTTATAATACTATCCCCCCGTTTTCTAAGGTCGCCAATGTTAAGTTCTACGCTCATTTTCTGATCGTCGTTCACCCTCATAGTATCTCTTAGAATATTATAGGCTATGGAACTTTCCTGGAAATTATATACCCCTGTATTTCTAAAAAGTTCTGAAAGTCTTTTTCGCTCATTATTAAAATCTGCAAGATCAAACTGCTTACTATTTTTTATTAAGGATTTATCCTCATTGCGAATATAGATAGAATCAATGGCCAGTGAGGTGATGTTTCTGGTAATCGAATCTACTATAAAAGGTTTTCCAAGGGCTATCTTATAATTTATTTCAGCTCTCTGCTTTTTTTTGGTACTATCTATTTCATAAGATGTAGTGTTATTAAAATATCCCTTGCTTCCATAATAGACGCTCAAACGTTGCAATGATTTCTTAGCTTTTAAGGTGTCTATAATGGAGGGAGGTTCACCAATCTTTTTGAGCCAATCACTATACCCTTTTACCAAAAAAGATTCACCTAATCTGTTAACTTGCTTCTGAGATAATATATTCACAAGTCTTTTCTCTCTGTTTTCTTTTCTATAAAGCCAGGCCTGGAACGATGAATCGGGATCTTTTTTAGCTAAATTATACAGGTTAAGCCTTAAAGGATAGCCTAATAAAGTACTATTAGGTTCTTGCAAGACAAGACTCTGTATATCTTCACTTTTGATTTTTTCACTGTTTACGAAGATGTTAGTTTTAGTTAATAAAAGTTCATCCTCCTCTACCCTTTTTAGAGCATTACAAGAAGTGAATGCAGCTATAAGCAAGAATAAACCTATTTTTGCAATATTCTTTTCGTAACTCCGAAGGGTCTTCATAGAAGCCAAAAATACATTATTTGAATGGTTGTTAAAAGTCAATTAAAATTTATAAAAAGCTTATATCAAAAAAAGTACCGAATTCAAAACGGACTTTTTGTGGCAGAGGGAAAAAAGGTCGTTTCAGAGCTTTTGAGTTCAAAATTTAAGACCCATAGTATCTACAGTGCCGATCCCGAATTTAGGACAAAAAACAAAGTAGAAGTTCATTATATTTCAGAAAAGGATTTATCAAGAATAAGTTCTCATAAAAGTCCAAATAAAATATTGGGAATTTTTGAAATTCCTGAACCAACAGACATTAACTTTTCTGATTGGGTGGTTGTTTTAGATGCCGTACAGGACCCGGGAAATCTGGGAACCATCATAAGGTTATGCGACTGGTTTGGAGTAGCGCATTTGGTTTGTTCTCCCGATACCGTAGATTGTTATAATCATAAAGTTTTACAAGCAACTATGGGTTCTATTGCCAGGGTTAATATTGTTTATACCGATATTACCGCACTACTTGAAGAAAACAAAAGTGTTGCTTATGGTACATACATTAATGGGAATTCTGTATACTCGGCAAATCTTCCTGAAAAGGGGTTATTAATATTGGGGAATGAAGGCAAGGGCATATCTTATAAAGCAGGCCTTCTGATAGATCATGAAAACAGAATAAGTATCCCTCAATATGGCAAAAAAACTACTGAAAGTTTAAATGTTGCAACTGCCACAGCCATTTTCTTAAGTGAAATTAGAAGAGACAAAAGTTCAACTATTTAATAGATAAGATTTGGAAGTAGAAAAATCCCCAAGCCTTTAATATACTTTTGTTTATTCAAAAGTAAAATTCACGAAAACCCCTCTGGTTTTCATTGTATCTATATTTCCGGTCCATGGACTGTTTGGATCATTGTCAGGGACTAATTCATTACTGAGAGCAAAGACTCCCCTTATAGAAGGGGAAAATTTAAAATATTCGGTGTAGAAATCAATGCCAAATCCAATTTCCCAGTTATAAAGTGTTTTTGTCATTCGAAAAGTACCACTGCTGTTATCGTCAAGACTATCCTCATTACTACCCAAATTTAGAGAAGCAGACGCACCCCCAATAATATAAGGTTTCCAGTTACCAAATCTTCGGGCACTTACTTTTAAAAGTAATGGAAAATTGATATAGGTAGATTTTACATCTCTTATTGCTTCATTTGGATCGGCAAATCCTTTATATCCTAAAGTTCTTTTAGTGTAAAAAAGTCCGGGTTCAAAGCGAAGGTCCAAAAATTCGTTAAGCCTCAATTCACCAATCAGACCTACATTGAAACCAATAGATTTTTCTACCAAGACATCATCCAAGTCGTTCTTGTATTCAAATTTGAAGTCATATTGATTAAATCCTAGGAAATATCCCCAATTTAATAATGCTTTATCTTCATTTTCAAGATTTATGATGGGTTTTTCTTTAAATTGAGCATGCATTGGACTACTGACCAGCAGCAAGAAACCTATCAGAAAAAATAAGATATATTTCATTCTTCTATTTTGTAGCTATATATATAGATGCCACCCCAAATGTCTGTGGCCTGTTCTCCATAGCTATAAACCCAATTTTCCCTAAAATATTGTTGAAGGCCTGGCCGTATGGAAAAACGGCAGCAGATTCCGAAAGATAGGCATAGGCAGAGCGGTCTTTGGAGAAAAGTTTGCCAATTAAGGGAAGGATGTTTTTAGTATAAAACCAATACCCTTGCTTAAAGGGAGATTTGGTGGGTACGGAAGTCTCGAGGACTACGAACGTACCGGAAGGTTTTAAAACACGATATATTTCTGATAAGCCTTTTTCAAGATTTTCAAAATTCCGAACCCCAAAAGCCACGGTAACTGCATCGAAGCTGCCATCTTCAAAAGGAAGGTTTTCACTATCTCCAACAATCATTTTAATAGTGGTATTTAAATCTTTATCTGCCACTTTCTTTTTTCCCACCTCCAGCATTCCCCTGGAAATATCTAAACCTATTATTTGTTCTGCTCCAGTTTTAACCAAATTAATAGCTAAATCTCCTGTTCCAGTAGCAATGTCGAGGATATTTTTTGGGTTTTTCTTCTTTAAAATCTTTACTACCCTGTTTCTCCATTTGATATCAATTCCAAAAGAAATTACCCGATTTAAGCCGTCATAGCTGCCGGAAATTGTGTCAAACATTTGTGTGACCTGTTCTTTTTTTCCAAGCGTAGATGTCTTATAAGGTTTTACTTTTTTGGGCATAAGGTAAATTTTCGGGCAAAGATAATATAAAGCCTGCTTCGAGAATGGGTATTAATAGAGATAATCTAAATTGATTTAATGTCCATTTTTGCATGCCAAGTTAGACATTAATCAAAATAAAATTGCGTAATTTTGACATTGCAAACTTTGCAAATACAACGCACATGAGCTTCGATGGCTTATATTATATAAAAATAGCTCCTTTACGCAACATTCGGACTCTTGATAATTAATAAAGACTAAAGATGAGAATTATTATTGCGGGGGCAGGTGAAGTAGGTTTTCATTTGGCAAAACTTTTATCTTATGAATCCCAGAACATTACTTTGATTGATTCCAACAAGGAAAGTTTAACCTACGCAGACAATCATTTGGACATAAAAGTTCTAAAAGGTGATGCAACTTCAATTTCTATATTAAGGGAGGCTAAAGTTGATAGTTCTGACCTTGTAATTGGCGTAACTTCTTCTGAAACAACTAATATTACCCTTTGTTTATTAGCTAAACAAATGGGGTGTAAAAAAACGATTGCAAGAATTTCTAATATTGAATTCATAGATAACAAGGAACTGATTAGATTTTCAGAAATGGGCATTGATGAATTGATCTCGCCTGAAGAGCTGGCCGCCACAGAAATTCAGCTTTTACTGAATCAGTCCGCTTTTTTTGATACTTACGAATTTGAGGCAGGGGCGTTAATAATGGTTGGTGTTACCTTGCCTACGGGGGCCCCTTTCATTGGCAAATCTGTCAAAGATGCAGCAAATATATTTCCTGGATTGCATTTTATGCCTATTGCGATGCAACGGTTTGGAACTCAGTTTACACTTATTCCCAGAGGCGATACAGTTTTTAAAGACAAGGACCAGGTGTATTTTGTAACTGACAAAGAAGGAGTGGATGAACTTTACAAGCTTACCGGTAAAACGAAGGAAGACATAAAAAATGTTATGATTTTAGGAGGTAGTAAAGTTGGTTTTAATACGGCCCGAGATCTCTGTGCCAAAAAATTTAATGTAAAATTAATAGAAAAAAACAAAGAAAAGGCTTTTGACATATCTGATAGGCTGCCAAATGTGCTGGTAATAAATGGCGATGGCAGAAATGTTGAGTTATTGGATGAGGAAAGTCTGGAATCTATGGATGCATTTATTGCGGTTACTGGTAATTCTGAAACTAATATTATGTCTTGTCTGATGGCGAGATCCAAGAATATCAAAAAAACTATCGCTCTCGTTGAAAATATGGACTACTTTCAACTCTCACAGTCCATTGGTATTGATACTTTAATTAACAAGAAATTACTCGCTGCAAATAATATCTTTAGGTATATAAGAAGGGGTGAGGTTGTGGCTCTAACCCGGTTAAATAACTTAAATGCCGAAATCCTGGAATTTGAAGTAAAAGCTACCTCAAAGGTAAATGGGGAAATTATACGCGAACTGGAATTCCCAAGAGCAGCTATTATTGGTGGGATTGTCAGAAATGGTAAAGGAAATATTGCCCTTGGAGATTTTAGGATTGAGGAAGGCGATAGGGTAGTGGTATGCTGTCTGCCAGATTCCATTTCAAAAATTGAAAGGCTCTTTATATAATGGCAGGGTTAAATTATAGAATAATAATTCACCTTATGGGATTGCTGTTATTATTTAATGGCGGTTTCATGCTAATTGCTGCCTTGGTTAGCGGTGTTTATAATGATGGTGCTACTCTAGATATTACCCTGGCCGCAATAATTACTTTATTATTGGGAATTCTGGCCATGTTTTATACGAGGGGCCATGAGAAAGAAGTAAAAAAGAAAGAAGGTTATATTATAGTTACCCTTGGTTGGATTGTGATGTCTGCCTCTGGAGTAATGCCCTATATTTTTTCCGGAGCCATTCCCAGTATTACAAATGCATTTTTTGAAACTATTTCAGGATATACTACCACAGGGGCTTCAATTCTTGATGATATTGAATCTATTCCCAGGGGGATTCTCTTTTGGCGTAGTCTCACCCATTGGATAGGCGGTATGGGTATTATTGTTCTGGCCATTGCCATTCTTCCTTTATTGGGGATTGGGGGAATGCAATTATTTTCAGCCGAGGCACCGGGCCCTAGTGCCGATAAGTTGCATCCAAGGATTACCGACACGGCTAAAAGGCTTTGGTTAATTTATTTTGGATATACAGCCGCAGAAACTCTTTTGTTAAGAGTAGCTGGGATGTCATTTTTTGATGCATTAAACCACTCTATGGCTACATTATCGACAGGCGGATTTTCTACTAAAAATGCGAGTCTCGCGTATTGGAGCAATCAACCACTTATTCAATATATTGTCATTGTCTTTATGTTTCTTGCGGGCAGTAATTTTGTGTTGAGCTATTTTGCGTTTAAAGGGAAAATTCAAAGAGTGCTGAGGGATGAAGAGTTTAAATTCTACGGTATTTTTATACTTATTTTCACATTGGTAACTGCCGTGGTGGTATATTTTATGGCTAATGTTGAGGTATCGGACTATTATCCAATGGCATTTGGAGAAGCCGAGAGTTCCTTCAGGCATGCTTTATTTCAGGTAGTTGCAGTGATTACAACTACCGGATTTGTCACAGCAGATTTTACCGCCTGGACACCATTTTTAACTGTTTTCTTTTTTGGACTGATGTTTATGGGTGGGTCAGCAGGATCTACGGCAGGTGGTATTAAAGTAATGAGGCATTTGCTAATTATTAAGAATGGGCTTTTAGAATTTAAAAGGACCTTGCATCCAAATGCAATTATTCCTGTAAGGTTTAATAATAAGACTGTAAGCGAACATATTGTTTATAACGTTATTGCATTCTTTGTCCTTTACATGTTACTATTTATAATTGGAGCCCTTGTGCTTAGTTTATTAGGTCTGGATTTTATTTCTGCAATTGGTGGTGCAGCATCCTCACTTGGAAATGTTGGACCAGCATTTGGCAGTCTGAATCCCGTGAGCAATTATAATAGTTTACCGGCCCTGGGAAAATGGTGGTGTGGTTTTCTTATGCTTGCCGGAAGGCTGGAATTATTTACTGTGTTAATACTTTTTAATCCCTATTTCTGGAAAAAGATATGATATTTCAGAAATACGATTAATGCTAAATTTGGTTTTAGACTACTGCTTTTATTCTTTTTACAGCTTCCCTTAACTCGTCTTCCGAAGCAGCATAGGAGATTCGTATACAGTTTGGATTGCCAAATGCCTCACCAGTAACGGTGGCCACGTTGGCGTTTTCCAACAGATATAAAGCAAAATCAGACGCGTTATTGATTGTAAAGCCGTTCAAGGTCTTTCCAAAGAAACTTGAAATATCAGGAAAAACATAAAAAGCACCTTCTGGGATATTTAAATTAAATCCGTTTATTTCTCCCAAAAGCTGCAATAAGAGATCTCGTCTTTTATGAAATTCATCAATCATGAATTTAATTTTACTAACGGGAGCATTTAAGGCCTCAATGGTAGCGCGTTGTGCAATAGCATTTGCACCGCTGGTGATTTGACCCTGAAATTTCGTACAGGCCTTAGCGATCCATTCAGGCGCTCCTATATAACCAATTCTCCATCCCGTCATAGCAAAGGCCTTAGACACACCATTTACCGTAATGGTTCTGTCGTACATCCCATCAATTGTAGCAATACTTTCATGTTTACCCCTGAAATTAATATGTTCGTAAATTTCATCGGATACGACCAGAATCTCCGGATATTTTTTTAATATGCGAGCAATGCCTTCCAACTCCTCCTTATTATAAACAGATCCACTCGGATTACAAGGTGAACTAAACCAAATCATTTTTGTTCTGGTAGTGATGGACGCCTCCAATTGTTCAGGGGTCATTTTAAAATCTGTTTCTATGCTGGTTGGAACTTCAACAGGAACACCTTCTGCAAGCTTCACAATATCACTATAGCTTACCCAATAAGGAGCAGGTAATATTACTTCGTCTCCTTTATTGATTATCACCATTGCTACGTTAGCAAGGGATTGTTTTGCCCCTGTAGATACAACTATTTGGCTTAACCCGTAATCCAGATTATTATCCCTTTTAAATTTATTAGAGATGGCCTGTTTAAGATCTGCATACCCATCTACCGGGGAGTAACTGCTATAGTTCTCATCAATAGCTTTTTTTGCTGCATCCTTGATAAATTCAGGGATATTGAAATCCGGTTCTCCTAAACTTAACCCTATGATATCTTTCCCCTGGGTTCTTAATTCTCTGGCTTTTGCGGCCATAGCTAAAGTGGCCGAAGTAGACATGTTTTTAATTCTATCGGATAAAAGGTTGCTCATTCTTGCGATAAATTTACTGGTATTGTAATGTAGGCTTTTTGCCTAATTCTTTTAAGTGTCTGAAATGCGAAATTATAGCTTTTCTTGTAGTTTTATACTCGTTATAAGGTAAATTAAATTCCTTAGCCGTCTGTTTAACAATTTTGGAGATTTTTGTGTAATGAATATGGCTGATATTTGGAAAGATATGATGCTCTACCTGATGATTTAACCCTCCGGTAAACCAATTTACAATTTTGTTTTTAGTTCCAAAGTTAACAGTTGTGAGCAATTGATGAATGGCCCAGGTATTTTTCATGGTACCGTCTTTTTCAGGTAAAGGTGTTTCTGCCTCATCCACAACGTGCGCTAATTGAAAAACAACACTAAGAATTACACCTGCCACATAGTGCATAATAAAAAATCCAAGTAAAATTTTCCACCATGCAATGTCTAAAACCAGCATAGGTAACACAATCCATATAGTTATATAAATCATTTTAGTAGCTACTAAAACACTCCAGTTTAGGAAAGGATTCGGAAACTTGCCGTAAGACAACTTACGTTTCGTATAACGGTACATTTGCATAAAATCTGTCGTTATTGCCCAATTAAAGGTTAACAACCCATAAAGAAACAAGGAATAGAAATGCTGAAACTTATGGAACCTGTGCCATTTGGCATGTTCAGAAAAACGCAATATTCTTCCTGCTTCAAGATCTTCGTCGTGAGTATGAATATTGGTATAAGTATGATGTAAAACATTATGTTGAACCTGCCAGTTATAGACATTTCCAGCCAGAATATAAATACTACTACCCATTAGTTTATTCACCCACTTTTTAGTTGAGTAAGATCCATGGTTTCCATCGTGCATCACATTCATACCAACGCCTGCCATTCCAACACCCATGGTAATGGTTAATAATAAATTTGCCCAATTAGGTAAATTCAAAGTCAAAATTATAAAATAAGGAGCCAGAAAAAGACCAAACATAATGGCCGTTTTAAAATACAACCGCCAGTTTCCGGTTTTCTTTATTTCATTTTCCTTAAAATAATCATTAACTCTTTTATTCAAGGTTTTGAAGAACTGTGCCGAATCTTTTCGAGAAAATTTAATCGTGGTTGAATCCATATGCAGAAATCATTTGTGTAAATATAACGTAATATCTTGCTTTTTAATACCCTTCCTGCTCCATAAATTAAAATGGGGTTATAGGGGAATGTATTATTTTTGGCAAAATACAAAGGTACATATGCAAGCTGATATAATATTTAAATATTTTCCCAATTTATCTGAAATTCAAAAAGAGCAATTTTTACACCTCGAAGTTTTATATAAAGACTGGAATGAAAAAATAAATGTAGTATCCCGAAAGGATATAGAGGAACTCTATCTGCGTCATGTGCTTCATTCCCTGGGCATAGCTAAAATTCAATCTTTTAAAAAAGGAGCCTCTATTCTAGACGTAGGAACCGGAGGTGGTTTCCCGGGAATTCCTCTCGCCATACTTTATCCAGAGTCGCATTTTACTTTGGTAGACGCTATTGGCAAGAAAATAAAAGTTGTGGAAGAAGTGGTAGCCGGCCTTGAACTAAAAAATGTTACTACCTATCACAGAAGGGTTGAGGACCTGGATGATCAGTATGATTTTATTGTTAGCAGGGCAGTAGCAGCCATGCCTACTTTTGTTAGATGGGTTCAGGGTTGTATCAGGAAAAAATCTATACATGAGCTAAAAAACGGTATCCTATATTTAAAGGGAGGCGATCTAACTGAGGAGTTAAAAGATTATAGAAATGTACAGCTTTTTGAGTTGTCCGAATTCTTTAGAGAGGACTTTTTTAAGACCAAAAAGGTGGTCTATTTGCCAATGAAGTATAAAGGCAAAAGTTAAAGTGTCAACATCATATTAAAGGAATATCTGCAATTTTCCGCATAGGTTTTGACGTAGCTGACTATTTTTTTCCATCGTATTTTATTTGACTTTACTTCGGCATTCGCTTTCATAATCTTGATTTAGAGTTAAGTATAACTTAACATTTTAAATTTAATTTACAATTAATTAACGTTAAATTTACATTATAATTGTGGAATAACAAACATATGGTTTGTAAAACACTGAAAATCAGGTATAAAATTAAAAAATGGAAGTAAATTATAATTTCAGCATAAAAGCTGAAAAATAGATATTTAAAGTAAAAAATCGAATATATTTCAGATTTGACAACATTATAATGAAGGCATATATTTTTAAAGTGAACTTACTTGCTCAAGTAAAATTCAGTACTTACGGAGATAATAGACAGATTACCTTAGAACTTTAATTTTAAACCGGTCGATGCAGAATTATTCATATTTGCAGCCTTAATAATGTCAGTTTTGTATTTAGCCGGAACAACCTGCCAGCCATCATAAACTTCTCCGTTTATATAATACCTTTCAGTAGTTTCGGTCATAGCGGTTTTAGTCATTAATTTATAGGTAGAAGCGGGCGCTTCTCTGCCAGCACTATCTCCATGTAAGACCAGTTCAAGAACTCCATCACCGTCAACATCGGACTGAATCCAATTCAATTCCAGTATTTTATTATAAGTGCCATCAGACATCATTGTGTTAATATTGCTATTAAAGTCCTCAATTATTTTTTCTGCATTCGGCATATTCTTTAAAACGGCAAGATGAAGGGGTTGAATCATAAAGGCCTCGCTGCCAATTTCAAGAAATCTGCTGATATCATTTAATTGATAGTTTAGTAAATAGGATATGAGTAATTCATCTACCAGCATATAATCTGTCTTGAATGTTAATAATTTCTCCAGGTTTTCCTGATCGCTCTTACCGGGAATAAGTACAACATCTAGTGAAGTATATACGGAAGCCCCATAGGCATAGCCAGAAATGATTGCAATTTTTTTGTCTTTTAATTCTTTTAAGGATTTTGCACTTACATCACTTCCTTTTCGGCCCACTAAAATCAAACGGTTTTCAAGATATGGTTCAGAATAAAACAAATAATTTTCCCGGTCTTCCGTTTTCCATAAGGCGGCACTTCCATGGTAAATCCCTGTATTTATGCCGTCCAATACCTCGGTAAACCCTGTAATGGTCAGGTCTATTTGAACGCCTCCGCGATTCAGGGCCTCCTGCACTATTTCTAGAGCAAAGCCTTTCTCACCTTCTACATCTGTGAATGGAGGATATATATCAGAAGCCAACTTTATATTCTGATTCTGCGAATACGTGAATAAACTGGAAATAGTGAGGAAAAGTAGCAGTGATCTTTTCATGGTTGTGTTTGGTTAATGGTAAAAAGCACCATTAAGATAAACCAACCAACTCTGAAATTATGTTAAAAAATGAAACAAAAATTATTTCTAACAGATTTTTTAAATACAGTAAGTTTAGGCTCTTCAACTTTTCAGTATCAAAGCCTTATATTCAAAAAGCCAAGATTAATTGCCTTGTCTTTTTTATCCCAAAAACGGATAGCGATAATCTTCAGGAGTCACAAAAGTTTCTTTAATCAACCTCGGTGAAACCCATCGAAGCAAATTTTGAGCAGAACCTGCTTTGTCATTTGTCCCTGAAGCCCTGGCACCACCAAAGGGTTGCTGCCCCACAACAGCTCCTGTTGGTTTGTCATTTATATAGAAATTACCAGCACAGTTTTGGAGTGCTTTCGTGGCTTCATCTATTGCATATCTATCTTTTGCCAAAACAGCCCCTGTAAGAGCATATTCAGAGGTAGTATCAACCAATTTTAGAGTTTTGGACCAATCTTTATCCTCATAGACGTAAATTGTAACTACCGGTCCAAATAATTCGGTTTCCATAGTTGAATAATGAGGATCTGTGGTTAGTATTACCGTAGGTTCTATAAAATAACCCTTGGACTTATCATAATTGCCTCCAGCAAAAATACTAGCAGCCTTATCTTTTTTAGCCTGATCGATATAGGAAGCTAATTTGTCAAATGATCCTTCATGTATTACAGCAGTAATATAGTTGCTCATATTTTCAGGAGATCCGGGAGGATTGAATGATTCGACATCCTGCTTTACCAATTCCAAAATTTCCACCGAAGTAGACTTTGGCAAATATACACGTGAAGCTGCACTGCACTTCTGGCCCTGAAATTCAAAGGCACCGCGTGTAATTGCGGTAGCTACCTGTTGAGGTTTTGCTGTTGGGTGTGCAATTATAAAATCCTTACCGCCGGTTTCACCAACAATTCTTGGATAGGTTTTATAGCGGTCAATGTTATTCCCTATCTGTTTCCATAAGGATTTAAAAACATGGGTGCTTCCTGTAAAATGAATTCCCGAAAAGTCGGCACTAGCTAAAATGGTGTCTGTAATCAATACTGGATCACCGTAAACCACATTGATTACTCCATCTGGTAGTCCAGCTTCCTTAAAAATGTCCACAATAACTTTGGCCGAAAAAATTTGGCTGTCACTGGGTTTCCATACTACGACATTACCCATCATAGCAGCACTTGCGGGAAGATTACCTGCTATTGCCGTAAAGTTAAAAGGAGTAATTGCATAAACAAACCCTTCTAGAGGTCTGTATTCCACCCTATTCCAGATCCCTTCAGATGATTCAGGTTGTTCTGCATATATCTGAGCCATATAGGATACATTAAACCGGAGGAAGTCGATAAATTCACAAGCGGCATCAATTTCCGCCTGATGAATCGTTTTTGACTGTGCCAACATGGTAGCTGCATTAATTTTAGCCCTGTAAGGACCGGCAATAAGATCTGCAGCTTTTAAGAAGATACTGGCTCTTTGTTCCCAAGGTAAAGAGGCCCATGCTACTCTGGATTTGAGTGCATTATCTATGGCCAAACTAACATGACTTTTTTCGGCAAGATGATACTTGCCCAAAATGTGTTTATGATCATGTGGAGGTGACATTGTTCGGGTATTCGATGTTGTTATTTCATCACTTCCAATATATAAAGGAACTTCAATACTTCCATTGAAATATTCTTTATATTGCTTTAAAACCTCGTCTCTTTCCGGAGTACCCGGAGCATAACTTTTTATTGGTTCATTAATAGCCAGCGGGACTTCAAAAAAACCTTTACCCATAATCACTTTTTGTTAGTTAAAATTTCATTCAAAGGTACTAAAACCCCAAACGTTTATAAAATTTAAACAAGGTAAAAGGAATCATTAATTCAGAGCGAAGGGTGCACTGAATTTAAAAGAAGGAATATAAACTCTGAACTTTTCATTAGTGGTGAAATTTACCATATTATAATGGCCTTTCATTGCTCCAATAGGAGAAGCAAGCAGGCATCCGGAGCTATAAGTGTGAGATTCTCCCGGTTTAATAACCGGTTTTTTTCCAATAACTCCTTCCCCGTCTAAAACTTCAAAGTCATTTAAGGCATCATATATTTGCCAGTGTCTGGAAGTTAATTGAACAGAATCCTTACTTTGATTTTCTATACTAATAGTATAACCAAAAGCAAAATGCATTTTATAGTTTTTAAAGAACGTGCCTTCAAAACTAGTATTTACTGAAATTTTTATGCCTTTGGTTACTTGTGTAATCATCTTTTTCATGCTAAAAAATAACGGTATTTCTCAATATGAGTAGCATATCCGTTATATCTGCTAAAATAAAAAAAATCGCATTAGGCCAGGTATATTTAACAATAGTTTTAAATATAAGCTTAATGTAAAAAATGCCTTAAAATCATTTTTCAAGTAGGAAGAAAAACCAAATTTTAATCAACCTTCCTAAGATAAAAAATATAGTTCAAAGAAAACTTAGGTGCCCAAGATAGATAATAGGAACTGATTATGAAAACTTAAGATTAGATTATCGGTGTATGTATATTTTTTTCTGATGAATTTCTGCCTTGTATACCCTAAAATATAGGTAATTGATGGGTTTTACTTATTAATAATGATCCGGATTACAATTCAAACCAGAAGGAAGATCAAATTGCAAATTATAAAAGGAACTTAAAAGGATGAAGGACTCCAACTTTAGTTTAAAAGAATTCGTTGTAAAGTTTGCGATGATAATTACAGGTGTTAATATTAAATATCATTTAAGTTTCGCTGCTAATCTATGAGTTTTGAGTTCCTTTATGTTTTGAAATTTTAATTTCTGACGGTTCTTCTTAGCAAAATCTGTATGAAATTTATGATTTTCCAAAAACCAAATTTGTAGGTCTAACCACTCAATTTTATTAGAAACGATGTCGAAATGCAAATATTCGTTGAATAGTTTAGCGCTAATTTCATCATAGTCTTTTCTTCCTAAATAGTCTAAATCGGCATCCGCCAAAATTTCTTCATAGAAAGTCTTTGGTTCTTGAGGTACTTTTGTTGCCCTTATCATCCCATTTACTATTTCCACTTCCTTGCTGGTAAGAATAGGGGTTAAAAATGGTTTTATGGCAACAATGCTGCGTTCTTCATGATCTAATGAAGATTCTATATAACCATAATCATGGCAGATAGCGGCAATGCGCATAAGTTTAGCCATTTCTTCGGGAATATCGTAATATTCAATATAGTCGTTACAGACATTGGCAACATCTATAATATGATCCATAGAATGGTAAGTAAGATAATTGGGAAGCTTTTCTTTTAACTGCTCAATGATCTTAAAACATATTTTTGGATATGAATTTTTGTTACGAAGAATCATTTATCCCTAACTTCAGAATTATAAGTGTATAGATTTAAACCCAATGTTATGAAAATTATTGTAATTACTCGTTTTTTATATTAGTAAATTTTAATAAAGCACCTGACTAAATAATTAAAAAACAACATTTTACAGAAATATTTCTTAACATATAAGCAGGATCCGGAAATTACATTGCAAGCACATTTTTTACCTTCACAAAAAACAATTTTAAGTGCTACGAGTTGTTCGTTTTTAATAAGGATTTTAAGCTTATCAACCTCACGTTTGCCAGGTTTAATAAAAGTGTCTAATTGGTAATGTTTTCAGAGTTTGTTGAGCCTATTCCAATTATACTGTCATACAAATCGCCGAAATTTCTGTAATAAACAAGTATTAAATAATTGTTTTCCGTAAAATTAAAATTACCACAAACTTTGTTCAAGTCAATCTTGCCATCTTCACTTTTAAGGACATATTTATAGTTGTAAAACCCCTGTTTAATTTTTATTACTGCTTCCATATTTCCGGTTTCGGAATTGTAAGTCATTTTGTTCTCTTCCTCAAGTGCATAGTTGTTGAATTTACCATAGACATAAATCTCATTTAATCCAATATCCATGGTATATGGAAGGCTGAAATGAATCATTGTGTATTCTGATTCTCTGGAGGGATCCTCGCCTTGTAAGGTGCGAATTACAAAATCGCCATTAATGTCAGGAAAATAGGTGTATGCCTTGTCAAATCTATAGTTGTCTGTAAAAAGATAATGATGGTAAAGTTCTTTATATTCGATACGGGAAATAGCAGAAGAAGGAGCACGTAAATCACTGGTATCAAAATTGAGGAATTCATTCCCTCCAAAAAAACTGGTTTCACTATCATATTTATATGCCAGCGCATTGCCCAGTGTAAATTGCGGTGGTACATCTTTAATAACATTAGACCATTGATAATTCTGAAGTATGGTAATTTTTACTTCTTTTACGGGATTGACCAGTTGCAGATTGAACGGGGTAATTGTGAATTGTACAGATTGTTTTTGATTTAGAAGATCAAAATTTCTGGAATTCCTGGTCGTGGCTGCAACTTTAGCCAAATCCGTGTAAACCACGAATCGTCTTGAAAATTGAAGCTCGTAACTGGAATTATAAATTTCGAGCACATAATTGCCGCTAACTTTTAAACTGACGACTTTATTGGGAATGGTCAATCGATAATTGGAATAGGCCTGCAGAGTATTAAAACTGTTACTGTAATTAATAATCCTTTGGTTGTCTGTACCTCTGAGGTATTGAGACTTTAGTAGTTCAGAGGGTGTCCAATCATAATTGCAATAAACAATTTTATAATAATAGTCTTGTTCACTTGCGGTCAAATCATCAAACTCGAGATAAATTGGATCTCCTAGTTTAATAACAGGGAACTGATCATCAGTTGGTCCCTTAAAAATAATGGTCTTTATATTTTCAGGCGGGTGCACCTCTTCCTGAATCTGGGAAAATAACTGGGTTGTAAGGAAAAAGAAGAATAGCTGTTTAAGAAATAAACGCATTTTTAGCCTGTTTTTGAGATAAAGGTAAACAAAATGCATGCCCAAAAAAGTCATATCGGTATAATGCCCAAAATTATAGTTAATAATTATGAAAACAGTGTCATAAGTACTATTTTTGGTCGAAATTTTGATAAACTAAATGTTTACAATTTATGTCTAAAGACATTAGGATCAAGAAAGGTTTGAACATTAATCTTGTCGGTGCTGCCGAACAAAACACATCTAAAGCAGCTTTAAGTAATGTTTACGCCATCAATCTCCTAGATTTTCATGGAATAATGCCCAAAATGTTAGTTAAACAAGGGGCAGAGATAAAGGCAGGTGAGCCGTTGTTTTATAGCAAAGATAACCAGGACATGCTTTTCGCTTCTCCAGTGAGTGGAGAATTAATCGATATAACCAGAGGAGCACGCAGAAAAATTCTGACCATAAAAATTCTTGCCGATAAGACCCAGGACTATATGGAGCATCCCAAAATGAAACCGGATGCTGATTCGGAAGAAATCAAGTCTATACTTCTTAAATCCGGGTGCTGGCCTTTTATCAGACAACGTCCTTATGATCATGTTGCAGATCCGACAGCTACTCCCAAGGCAATTTTTATATCGGCCTATGTTACTGCTCCGTTGGCGGCAGATGTGGATTATACCCTAAAAGGGAAAGAAGAAGAACTTCAAGCTGCATTAACTGCTTTGTCAAAACTTACCCCGGGTAAGGTCCATGTTTCCGTTGGAAAAGGATCCAATTCTCCCTTTGCTCAACTCGAAGATATAGAATTACATAAAGTGTCAGGACCACATCCAGCCGGATTGGTGGGCACCCAAATAAATAAATTAGATCCAATTAATAAAGGTGAAGTAGTCTGGACCATTACACCTCAAGATCTTGTCATAATTGGCGAGTTGCTTTTAACAGGTAGATTTAATGCCCAGCGTACCGTTGCCCTTGCAGGTTCAGCGGTAAAATCTCCTAAATATTTTACCACAAAAATCGGAGCAGAAATAGCAACATTTTTATATGCCAGTGGCGTGAAAGATGAAAGATTTCGCGTGATTAATGGCGATGTTCTCACCGGAAAAAAAACAAGCCCGGATGGATATCTAGGTTTCTATAACAATACGGTAAGTGTAATTCCAGAGGGGGATGATTACGAATTTTTTGGATGGAACAAACCGGTATTTGATAAAATATCTGCTACAAGAGCGCTAACATTTTCATGGTTACAACCCAATAAGAAATATGATCTTGATACAAATATAAATGGAGAACACAGGGCATTTGTAGTCACGGGTATGTATGAAGAAGTATTCCCGTTAGACATTTATCCACTTCAACTATTAAAGGCATGCATGGTTAAAGATTTGGATGAAATGGAACAACTTGGTTTGTATGAGGTTATTCCTGAGGACTTTTCATTGACTGAATTTATTTGTATTTCCAAACAACCACATCAACAGATAATTCGAGAAGGATTGGATTTATTACAAAAAGAAATAGGATAAAAATGAGCAATAAACGATTGACCATTAAGAAAAGATTGCATATTTTGAAACACAGGTATAGGGGTAAAAAAATGGCTCCGGCCTTTAATGCCTTTCATACATTTTTGTTTTCTCCTGATGAAACCACACATAATGGTTCTCACATAAGAGCTGCTGACGATTTAAAGCGTACGATGAATACGGTAATCATGGCGCTGATTCCTGTGCTGTTATTTTCATTTTTTAATACGGGCTATCAACATTATTCCGCCATTAATGGTTTTCCGGATAATTTTGCGGTTATGGATCATTTTCTTACCTGGGATAACTTCTGGTTAGGATTTGTGCAGGTTATGCCGCTTGTTATTGTCTCATATGGTGTAGGGTTGCTAATTGAATTCATTTTTGCAATTATAAAAGGTCATGAGGTAGAGGAAGGTTATCTTGTAACAGGTATGCTGGTTCCACTAATTGTGCCTGTCGATACGCCCCTTTGGATGTTAGCCGTTGCAGTGGTGTTTGGTGTAATTATAGGGAAAGAGGTTTTTGGAGGTACAGGAATGAATATTCTGAATCCGGCTCTAACTATAAGGGCTTTTTTGTTTTTTGCTTACCCCACCTGGATGAGCGGAGATAAAGTATGGGTTCACGGTGCGGTTGATCGCGCGGGTACTGCCGATGCTATTTCAGGTGAAACTGTCCTTGGATATCTGGCTCAGAACAATGCCAGTGAATTTTCTTATTCAGTTTCTGATATGTTTTTTGGCTTTATTCCCGGTTCAGTGGGGGAGACTTCTGCTTTTCTAATATTGCTTGGTGGTCTTTTTCTGATATTCAGTAAAATAGCAAGCTGGAGAATTATGGTAAGTGCAGTAGCTGGTTCTCTGGTTATGGGCCTCATCTTTAATGGGGTGGTAGATGCAGGTTGGATTGGTGAAGGAAGTACTTTTTATGGATTAATGAGTTTTGATTTTTGGAAACACCTACTGGTAGGCGGTCTTGCCTTTGGTATTGTATATATGGCCACAGATCCGGTAACTGGATCGCAAACCAATAGAGGTAAATGGATTTACGGTTTCCTGATAGGATTTATCTCGGTAATGATACGCGTATTTAACCCGGCATACCCTGAAGGCGTATTCCTTGCAATTCTATTAATGAATGTTTTTGCGCCAACTATTGATCACTATGTAGTTAGGGGTAATATCAGTCGAAGGATGAAGCGCTTGAAGCAAGCAACTATTTTTCCAAAAAGTACGGACGGAAAAGCAAAAGAACTTAAGGTAGAAACATTATAATTATGGCATTTAATAAGGAAAATAATAGTTATACCATAATCTTTGCTGCTATAATGGTTATTGTTGTTGGATCAATCCTGGCATATCTTGCCTCGGCACTAAGTGGCAAAATTAAGGAGAACGAGAGATTCGAAAAGCAGCAGAATATTCTCTATGCCATGGGGGTGAATGAAAATAAGGATGAGGGCAGTGTAAATTTCGTACCCGCGGATAAAGTAGAAGCCGAGTTTTCAAAGTATATCACAGAACAACTTTTAATAAGTGGAGATCAAATAACGAAGAATGATGAGGCTTATCTTATTGACCTTAAAAAGCAAATTGCAGCCATAAAGAAAGGTGAATCTGCCGAACTTCCGCTTTTTATAGGTGAAAAAGAAGGAAAGAAATATTATATCATTCCCATGTATGGCAAAGGGCTTTGGGATGCCATTTGGGGTTTTATAGCGCTGAATGAAAATATGGTGGTCCAGGGGGTTTACTTTGATCATAAAGGAGAAACACCGGGACTCGGGGCGAATATAAAACAGCGTTATTTTATGGACGATTTTGCAGGGGAATCCGTATTAAATAATAGCCAGTTCAAAGGAATTACAGTAGCTAAAGGCAATAATGATCCTGTAAACAGCAGAAAAGATGACAATGCGGTAGATGCCCTGGCAGGAGCTACCATTACCGGAAATGGTGTTTCGGCCATGATTAGGGAAAGCGTTAATTTATATAAGGACTATTTAGAAACCATTAGAGTTAAATAAAAATGGCACTACTTTCAAAGAAAGACACTAACCTCATATTAGACCCGCTAGCGGATAACAACCCAATTACCATTCAGGTGCTTGGTATATGTTCTGCACTTGCTATTACGGCAGAACTACAGGCTTCTGTAGTTATGGCCATTTCTGTTCTTTTTGTTTTAGGAGTAGGGAATGTTGTTATTTCTCTATTGCGAAATATCATTCCTACAAAAATCAGGATTATTGTTCAGTTAATAGTTGTTGCCACATTGGTTATCATTGTAGATCAGGTTCTGAAAGCATTTGCATATGAATTGAGTAAGACACTATCCGTTTTTGTCGGTTTAATTATTACAAACTGTATCATCATGGGGAGGTTTGAAGCCTTTGCCTTAGGCAACGGACCCTGGAAGGCTTTTTTAGATGGTATTGGAAATGCCTTAGGCTATGGAATAATTCTGATAATTGTAGGCTTTTTTAGAGAGTTATTAGGATCAGGAACTTTATTTGGATTTAAGGTTTTTGGAGATCCGGTATCTAAAACAGGATTGTACGCCACCGGATACGAGAACAACGGATTTATGATTATTCCCCCGGCAGCGCTTATAGTTGTTGGGATAATTATCTGGGTACAACGTTCCAGGAATAGGGCACTTATAGAGGAAAACTAATTTACTTTTTAAGAGAAGATTATGTTAGAACATATTGAATTATTTTTTAAATCCATCTTCATAGACAACATGGTCTTCGCCGTGTTTTTAGGGATGTGTTCATATTTGGCTGTGTCCAAAAAAGTAGCCACTGCTGTTGGATTGGGAGCTGCAGTAATTTTTGTGCTGGCAGTAACGGTACCCCTTAATTGGTTGTTAGACCAATACCTCTTAAGAGATGGTGCCTTAGTATGGCTCGGCCCTGAATATGCGGATTACAATTTAAGTTTTTTGTCATTCATTCTGTTTATTGCAACCATAGCCACTATGGTGCAGTTGGTAGAAATTGTGGTTGAAAAATTTTCACCTGCCTTATACAATTCCCTGGGTATATTTTTACCATTGATTGCAGTAAACTGTGCTATTCTTGGGGGATCTCTTTTTATGCAATCAAGGGAGATTGAGACCTTAGGTTTAGCTTTCAATTATGGGGTTAGTTCGGGAATAGGTTGGTTTTTGGCTATTTTGGCAATTGCGGCTATTCGTGAAAAGATAAGATACTCAAATGTTCCGGCACCTTTAAGAGGCCTTGGAATTACCTTTATTATTACAGGATTAATGGGGATAGGTTTTCAAAGTTTTGGTGGTATGCTTACCGGTGGAGATGAAGCTCCAGCTGCGGTAGAGGAAACTACGGCGGAAAAGTTTGAAGAGAATAAAGTAATAGTTGATGAAGAACTGGATGAGAAAGAGATTTCTTATAACGACCTAATAAAAGAAGAGGAATGATATTAGCTACAAGCACCTTAGGGACTATAACAATTACGGTTATTGCTTTTATGATATTGTTGTTACTACTGGTGACACTTTTACTTTTTACAAAAGAAAAGCTTTCTCCATCAGGTCCTGTAACAATAACTATTAATGGAGAAAAAAAAGTACAAGTTGCCTCCGGGAGTTCTTTACTTTCTACTTTAGGAAATCAAAAGATATTTCTTCCTTCAGCTTGCGGTGGAGGTGGTACCTGTATTCAATGCGAATGTCATGTCTTGTCTGGTGGTGGCGAGGCGCTTCCTACAGAAACACCTCATTTTTCAAAAAGAGAATTGACTGAAGGTGCAAGATTGGCATGCCAGGTTAAGGTTAAACAGGATATGGATATTACTATTCCTGAAGAAGTATTTGGTATTAAAAAATGGGCAGGGACCGTTGTGCGTAATTATAATGTAGCGTCATTCATTAAAGAATTTGTGGTAGAAATACCTGAGGATATGGGTTATAAAGCCGGAGGGTATATTCAAATTGAGATTCCAGCCTGCGAGATAAAGTATTCCGATATAGATATTACGGCCCACCCTGAAGAGCATGAGACACCTGATAAGTTTCAAAATGAGTGGGATAAATTCAATCTTTGGCCGTTGACAATGCGAAATACCGAGGTGGTTGAGAGAGCGTATTCAATGGCGTCTTATCCTGCAGAAGGTAGGGAAATAATGTTAAATGTTCGAATAGCCACCCCGCCATGGGACAGGTCTAAGAACGGTTGGATGGATGTAAATCCTGGGGTTGCTTCTTCTTATATTTTTGCTCAAAAACCGGGCGATAAAGTTACTATCTCCGGACCATATGGTGAATTTTTTATCAATGAGTCAGATTCGGAAATGCTGTATGTTGGAGGGGGTGCCGGGATGGCTCCAATGAGATCTCATTTATATCACCTTTTCAAAACCTTGAAAACTAATCGTAAGGTTACCTACTGGTATGGAGGTCGTTCAAAAAGGGAATTATTTTATATAGAACATTTTAAAGAATTAGAAAAAGAGTTCCCGAATTTTAAATTTTATATGGCACTCTCGGAACCTCAAGAAGAGGATAACTGGAAAGTTAAGGAGAGCCTGGATGCCCCCGGGGATGGATTTGTTGGGTTTATTCATAATTGCGTTATAGACAATTACTTAAATGATCACGAGTCCCCTGAGGATATTGAACTCTATTTTTGTGGACCGCCACTTATGAACAAGGCCGTTCAAAAGATGGGAGAAGATTTTGGTATTCCGGATGAACATATACGTTTTGATGACTTTGGAGGCTAATTATTTTAATAGCATATAATTTAAAACCGATATTGATCAATATCGGTTTTTTTGATAAATGAATAATAAGTTGCAGGCGCTAACCGAACAAGAATTGCATAACCTGGCAATGAATATTGTAGGGAGACAGCTGGAATCTGAAGGATATGAATTCATGGGTGTCAACAGTAAACCTCTAAAGAACCCTCAATTTGTCTGCCTTAAGGATAAACAGCTGTATTTTATTGTTGTGCGGAATGTTGTTTATCCCAATGATCCTGCAATATATGACAAGGGCCTTATGATGAAAATTAAAAAACAAGCATCCAAATTTGAGGCTAAAACTTATTATGCCGGGGTAGGTTTGTTCAATGCTGAAGATCAAAATCTACCTGTTTATCTTAATGAAGCTTATCTTGTACAATATGATGGTCTTCTCGAAATTTAGAATCAAGGTGCTTTATCTTTTTCTGCTTGGGACAGTTATAGCTTCCTGTGGACTTGATTCTGGCACCTATGTTAAAAGCACACACTTTGGAGGTGCACTGGGTACTTCATATAGTATTACGATCCTGTACCCGGAAACAATCAATCTGGAAAGGGAAATAGATTCTGTATTCAGAGTTATAAATCATTCCATGTCTACCTATTTGCCCGATTCAGATATTTCTAAGATTAATCAGGGAGATTCAATCATAGTTGTGGATAAGATGTTTCGGGATGTGTTTGAACTTTCAAAAGAAGTTTATTCTAATACTAATGGTTATTTTGATCCCACCGTTGGCGCTCTTGTAAACGCATGGGGCTTTGGCCCGGGGAAACAACTGGCATTGGATAGTACCAAAGTGGATAGTATTCTGCAATTCGTTGGCTTTGATAAAGTTCGTTTAACCGAAGAGGGAAGAGTGATTAAGAATGATTCCAGAATTTT
Source organism: Eudoraea sp. (assembly GCF_049669105.1). Lineage (NCBI taxonomy): Bacteria > Pseudomonadati > Bacteroidota > Flavobacteriia > Flavobacteriales > Flavobacteriaceae > Eudoraea > Eudoraea sp. Next base: position 3,130 of record NZ_JBATKE010000068.1, on the reverse strand, counting down.
CTTCGACTTCAATGCAATTGCCAAGGGATATGCGATAGACCGCCTGGCTGAGCTTTTAGATCAAAAAGATATTGAAAATTATTTAATTGAAGTTGGAGGTGAGATCATTGCCAAAGGAGAGAATAAATTGAAACAAAAGTCCTGGATTGTTGGTATTGATGATCCTCAGATTGAGGAGGGAAGAAGGTTAAAACTCACACTTCAGCTTAGAGATAATGCCATGGCGTCATCAGGAAATTATAGAAAATTCCGGGTGGATTCAATCACAGGCAAAAAATATGTTCATACAATTGATCCGAAAACTGGTTATACCAGGGATGCTAATATTCTTGCTGTCAGTGTTATTGCAAAAAATTGTGCAAAAGCCGATGCGTATGCCACAGCATTTATGGCGATGGAGTTATCAGAATCCATAAAACTTTTGGACTCTCACAAAGAATTGGATGCATATATTATTTATATTGATGAAATTGGAGAGGTAACGGAATTTATGACACCGGAATTCAAAAAGCTTGTAGTATACTGATCATTTGCTTACAACGGGTATTATTTCCCCTTTTGCCAATCTGTATTTTTCTATATCCGAAACTGGCATACCCGATGTGTAATCTACCTCATTAACTTTAAATCCTGCTTCTTTTAGCCTGTCAAAATAATCACGTCCATAAATACGAACATGATCGTATTGTCCAAAAATTTTAGCCCGCTCTTTCTTATCGGTAATAGAATCATCTTCATAAGTGACTTCTCTTTTAAGATCCTGAGGTATTTGAAAAATACCCCAACCTGAAGGTTTAAGAACACGATAGAGTTCGCTTATTGCTTTTCTGTCGTTCGGGATATGTTCCAATACATGATTGCATAAAATAATATCAAAGGAATTATCCTTAAAAGGTAGCGCACATATGTCTGCTTTCACATCGGCAAGTGGAGAGTTCAGATCTGTAGTAGTATACTCCAGTTGTTTTAGCTTCTTAAATTTTCTATAGAAGGCCTGCTCCGGTGCAAAATGTAAAACCTTGTGTGGTGCCGTAAAAAAATCCGTTTCATTTTTCAGGTATAACCACAAAAGTCGATGTCTTTCCAGTGATAGGGTAGAGGGCGAAAGAACATTTTCCCTGGGGTTTTCATAGCCATAGGGCAGGAAACTTTTAAATTGTTTACCATCAATTGGATCTGTATACTTATCCCCTTTAAGTAGCACAGATAGGACAGGACTTGCCAGATAGCTCAGTTGAATTAAAAAAGGCCTGGGTATTTTATTTAGGACATATTTGAATAGTTTTTTCAAAATCCTTTTGGAGATTAGAGTTGAAGCTTCTTTGTCCTAAATTCTTCTTCCTCATTATTTTTTATACCAAGCGATTCATAGATATATTGGAAGGTTGAAAGTAATTCCGGTTTACCCTGAATAAGAGCCACATTATGCTCAAAATGAGCACTTGGCCTGCCGTCGGCAGTTAGGATGGTCCATCCATCACGGAGCTGTTTTATGCGCTTTGTACCCATATTAATCATAGGTTCAATGGCAACTACCATCCCGTCTACGAATTTCTTTCCTCTTCCGCGCTTACCATAATTTGGCATCTCGGGTCCTTCATGGAGCTTTTTTCCAAGACCATGACCTACGAGTTCCCGTACTACTCCATATCCATGGCTTTCGCAGTAATTTTGAATTGCAAAACCAACGTCTCCAACACGGTTTCCAGCCCTGAATTCCCTGATTCCTATATAAAGAGATTCCTTAGTAATCCTTAGAAGCTTTTTGGTCTCTTCATCAACATTTCCAACTTCAAAAGTATATGCGTGATCTCCGTAGAATCCGTTTTTTAGGGCACCACAATCTACAGATATGATATCCCCATCTTTCAATGGTTCTTTGTTTGGTATGCCATGGACCACCTGTGCATTCGGGCTCAGGTTTAATGTATTTGGAAAATCATACATGCCCAGAAAACCTGGTTCAGCACCATGATCACGAATATATTCTTCTGCCAATTTATCCAGGTAAAGACCGTCAACACCCGGCTTAATTTCAGCGGCCAGCATGCCTAAAGTTTTGGAAACTACCAATGCACTCTCTCTAAGAAGCTCAATTTCTTCTAATGTCTTAATAACTACCATTATTCAAATTTAATACATTCCACCTATATCAAAGAGTGTTGCGTCATTAATGCCGGTTGTGGAATTCCCATTAGTTGAAGAATTGTCGGAGCAATATCACCAAGCACACCATCATTTATTTTTTTTATATCCTTATCAACCAGGATTAAGGGTACCGGATTTGTGGTATGTGCAGTATTAGGCGTGCCATCCGGGTTGATCATAGTATCACAATTACCGTGATCTGCGATAACCAATGTGGTATATCCGTTTTTCAATCCTGCGGTGATAACCGCTTGCGCACATGAATCAACTGTCTCACAGGCTTTTATGGCAGCCTTCATATCCCCGGTATGTCCTACCATATCCGGATTTGCAAAGTTGAGGCACACAAAGTCCACTTCTCCTTTGTTCAACTCGGGAATTATAGAATCTCTAATTTCATAAGCACTCATTTCCGGTTTCAGGTCATAAGTTGCCACCTTTGGTGAAGGACATAATATCCGTTCTTCACCCTCAAAAGGGATTTCTCTGCCGCCGTTAAAGAAAAAAGTTACATGAGGATATTTCTCTGTTTCAGCAATACGAATCTGTTTTTTGCCGTTAAGGGCAAGGACCTCACCTAAGGTCTCTTTAAGATTATCTTTGTCATAAACTACATGTACACCGCTAAATGAATCGTCATAGTTAGTAAGGGTTACATAGTAGAGATCCAGTTTATGCATATTTTGTTCATGAAAATCTTTTTGACTTAACACCTGAGTAAGTTCTCTGCCCCGGTCTGTCCTGAAATTGAAAAATATGACCACATCTCCGTCTTTTATTTTAGTCAGTGGTTCCCCGGCTGTATTAACCATAGAAATTGGTTTGATGAATTCATCGGTGATACCTTCGCTATAGCTTTTTTGCATCGCTTCAGAAATATTATTAAAAGGTTCGCCTTTCCCATTAACCAATAAATCGTATGCTATTTTAACGCGTTCCCATCGTTTATCCCTATCCATGGCATAATATCTGCCAACAACAG